>NZ_JBSFMM010000011.1:0-105395 GCF_053599555.1 Streptomyces sp. NPDC000941 | reverse complement strand
TACGCGCGGGTGTCGGGTTTCGTGGCCCGGCAGCTTGCGCGGGGCGTGTCAGAGGGCGCGTCGGTTTCCTTGACGCACAGCATGGCGTGGCTGAGCGCGCGTCCTCCTCCGGAGGAACGACGCACGACCCTACGGGTCGTCAAAATGACAACCCCCTACGGGGGTTAAACCAATTCCTCCGGAATTGGTTTATGAATTCCTCCGGAATTCACGCCAGAAGCGCGAATTGACTTGAGGTCAGTTCGGCGTGGGACTCGCCCCCTTGCTGTACCATCCGCCGGATCCCGCGTCGACCAACAACCAGGCCTACGCGGACTACGGTTGAAGATCGACGGGCCGCGCGGCCCGGAGTGACGGTGCGTCGCACGCTACCCCCGGCCGAAGACCGGGCTGAGCGACTGGACTGTGCGAGTAGCTGACGCGATATCACTCTACCTCCCCACCGGCCTACCTGACAGTGCCGCAGGCAGCCAACCCTACCGCAAGACGCTCTTTCAGGTCTACCCTTGACGAACCTGCTGCATCACTCCGTGATGCCGGGTAGAGTCTGTGAAAACACAGCACCTCCCGTCAGAGTCACTTCGGCCCTTTGTGTTCCCCCGTGAAGCAGTCTGGCGCCGGTGAGTGACCTGTGCCAGCACCCACCACGATCACACTTTCTATTCGAGAGGAACACTTTCAGTGAGTCACACGGACTCGTTCCTGACGCTGTTCAGCAATCTCTTTGGCGAAGGGGGGTATTTAGAGGCGGAGGTGACGCCCGAAGACGAAGTCACGATTCGAAGCGATCGCTGGTCGATTGATCCCCTGGAGCGGGAAAACGGTGCATGGGTCAGCGGGTCGGTCACATTCAAAGGGACCTCCGTAACCCACGTGCGCCTGACCGTGCACCACGCGGATTCTGAGCCGTGGGCATCCCTGGGGGACCTGGCCGGCCACATGGCGGCACGGGACCTCGAGATCTATCTCCCACATGCCCGAGCTCGTGCAGCCAGCCCTCTGCGCGCGCTCGAAGAACCCCTGCGCCGAGCGCGCTTTAACCTCTGGGCCGCCGAACGGGGTGACTCCACTGCAGGTATCAGTGCAGCTCGGAATGCGTTCACTGCAGCGGAAGCCGAACTGCTGGCACATGGCGGCAATCCCGACCTGGTATGGCCCAACAGAACCCGCAATGAAACCTGACACGAGCTCACAAAGCAGAAGGAGCGAGAGGTGATCTGGAGCACGCAGGACCGGGCGCGGGACGCGGTACGGCGGCAGGGCAAAGGGATGTCTGCTGCGCAGGTGGCCGAGGCGGTCGCTGGAGCGGCTGTGCGGGAGCGTGAGGCACGTGAGCAGCTGTGGTCCTTCTCCGGGCAGGGGCCGTATCCGTACGCGCCGGACCCGCAGGAGCTGGCGGAGCTGTGGGAGGCAAAGTACGTCGAGTGGCGGCGTGTTGAGGGCTTGATGGGTTCCTCGGGCTGGGCGACGTACGACCCGGAGCAGGACGCCCAGGGGTCCGCCTGGGCGCAGGAGCGTGCGGAGCGGCGCAGTAAGGCTTTGGAGGCTCATGCTGCCTTCCTGGAGCGGCGGCGGGAGGCGGCGGAGGAGCTGCGCGCCGAGGTGTGGTTGTCCGCTGGGCCGAGTCGGCAGTTGCGGGCGGTCGCCAGTCGGGCGGGTCTTATGCCGGAGCGGGTGCTGGCGTTGTTGGCGGAGCGTGTGATTGTCGGCGAGGACGGCGCGGTGTCTGTTTCGCCTTTCGTGCCGTCGCGCTGAGTTTCCTGTATGGCGTGAACAGGCGCAGCGGTCTGTTCGTGGACGTGTTCCGGATGCGTTCGGTATTTCGCGGGTGGTTCTTCGGGTTTCTGTCAACTGCAGCTTGAGGGGAGTCGGAAATTGAGTGGGATTGAGCTTCGGTCTCATCAGGTAGAGGCTGTGGATGCGATTATTCGGGGGCTTTCGGTCTCTGCGGGCAGGGTTGTGCCTGCCCGAGGTCTGCGGGGGCAGGTCCGGTCGTCCACAGGGTCGGGCAAGACGATCACGGCGGGTGTGGCGGCGTTGCGGATGGTGCCGCGGGGGCTGGTGGGGATCGTGGTGCCGACGCTGGAGTTGCTGACGCAGACCGTGGAGGCGTGGCGGGCGGTGGGGCATTCGGGCCCTGCGGTAGCGGTCTGCGGTCTGGGGGTTGACCCGCTGCTGGAGGCGTTGGACGTGCGGTGCACGACGGATCCGGTGCAGCTTGCGCGGTGGGCGGCCGGTGGGCCGATGGTGGTGTTCGCGACCTATGCCTCGTTGGCCCCGCAGGGGGCGGGAGACGGCCAGGATGACGAGGGCGCGGCGGTGGGGGTGCTGGAGCGGGCCATGCGTGGGTCGTCCGGGGCCCGTATGGGTCCGTTCGACCTCCTGGTGGTCGATGAGGCGCACCGTAGTTCGGGTGATGTCGGGAAGGCGTGGGCGGCGGTTCACGATCAGGGGCGGATTCCGGCGGTGCGGCGGCTGTATATGACGGCCACGCCGCGCCTGTGGGAGGCCGTTCCGGGCGCCGGCGGGTCCACGGGCGGGAAGGGTGTGCAGGGCGGTTCTGAGGAGGGCTTGGAGGGCTTGGGTGGGCGTCTGGTCGCGTCGATGGACGATGTCGAGCTCTACGGGCCGGTGCTGTACGAGCTGGCGTTGATGGAGAGCATCGAGCGGGGCATCCTCGCCTCGTTCGAGATCGACGTGCTGGAGATCCGCGATCCCGAGGCTCCAGGGCCGGACGCATCGCCGGAGGAGGTGCGTGGCCGGCGGTTGGCCGCGTTGCAGGCCGCGCTGCTCAAGCATGCCGATACCACCGGTGTCCGGTCGTTGATGACGTTCCACAGCCGCACCCTGGATGCGCTCGCCTTCGCCCGCGCGCTGCCGGAGACTGCAGCCGAGCTGCACGAGACGGATCCGGTGACCTACCCGAAGCGGGTGGGGGCGGAGTGGCTGTGCGGGGAGCACCCGGCCGGCCACCGGCGGGCGGTGCTGGACCGGTTCGGCGACGGCCTGGACGCCGAGGGGTGGGTGACCGACATGGGGATCCTGGCGTCCTGCCGGGTGCTGGGCGAGGGCGTCGACATCCGCGGCACGCGCGGTGTGGGCGGTGTCGTCTTCGCCGACACTCGCAGTTCTCCGGTGGAGATCGTGCAGATCACCGGCCGGGGCCTTCGCCAGGATCCGGGCGAGGGGAAGGTCGCACGGCTGATCGTGCCCATCTTCCTCCAGCCCGGGGAAGATCCCGAGGACATGATGGCCTCCGCCAGCTACCGCCCTCTTGTCGCTGTGTTGCAAGGGCTCAGGGCACACGACGACCGGATCGTCGAGCGCATGATCCTGCGGACCAGCACCTCCAGCGGGCACGCCACCTCCGTGGTAGCACTTGACCCGCAGCACGAGGACGCCGGCGAAGAGGACGCGGCGGCCGCGAACGGAGCGGACGACAGCGCCAGTGCGGCCGACGACACCGGCGAGGGCCCGGAGGGAAGCGACTCGAGCAGTGGGGCCGACGGCGGCCCACAAGAGCAGGAAGGGAGCGAGGCGGAGGCCGCGGGGGTGCCGTTGCTGCGGTTCTCCCTGCCGCGCAACCCCGACGTCATCGCCGCATTCCTGCGCACGCGCGTGCTGCGGCCCGACTCCGAGGTGTGGCTGTCCGGCCTCAACGCCCTGCGCAAGTGGGTACAGACCTACGGTCATGCGCAGGTGCCGATGGACGCCGTGGTGCCCATCGGTACGACCGAAAGCGATGGGGAAGACGGCGATGGCGGGACGTACGCGCTCGGGGCCTGGGTCAGCGAGCAGCGGCGCGCCTTCCGTCTCGGAACGCTGAAGCCGTGGCGCGCCCAGCTACTGGACGAACTGGGCATGGTCTGGTCAGTCGCCGACGCACGGTTCTGGAAGAACCTGGCCGCGGCCCGGGTCTATCACGCCGTACACGGCACACTCGCCGCGCCCAAAGACGCGTGGGTGGAAGGGGTGGCGGTCGGCCAGTGGCTGGCCAATCTCCGCAAGCCCGGAGGGCTGGGCAAGGACGAAGAGCGGGCGGAGGAACGGCGTCGGGCGCTGGAGGCCATCGACCCCGACTGGAACCCGGCCTGGCCCATCGACTGGCAACGCCGGTACGCGGCGCTGGCCAGCCTGCTCGCGGACAAGGCGACGCTGGCCGAGATCCTGCCCGGCGTCACCTTCGGCGACCAGGACGTCGACGCGTGGCTGAAGACGCAGCGCGAGGGCTGGGAGCAGCTGAGCGACGGGCAGCGCGAGCGCCTGGAACACCTCGGCATCACCCCGCTCCACGCTCCCCAGGAAGCCCCCACAAAGGCCCGCAAGGGCAGCTCTGGGGCCTTCGAGCGGGGCGTGGAGGCCCTGCGACAGTACAAGGCGCGCACGGGCTCTGTGACAGTCCCCAGGGCCCACGTGGAAACACTCCCGGACGGCAGCCAGGTGAAACTGGGGGTGTTTCTGTCGAACACGAAGAGCAGGCGTTCCAAGCTCACCGATGACAAGCGTCGGGTGCTGGTGGATCTCGGGCTCGACTGGGCGGAGTAGCCAGACACGTCGATGGGGGCGGCCCGCCAAGCTCGGCGGGCCGCCCCCATCGCATGGGGTGAGCTCAGGCGTTGAGGCTCGGCCGGGTCGAGAAGCGGGTCGTCATTCGCCGCCGGCGCCGGTATGGGTCGTCAGCCGGGCGAGCGGTGATGGCCGCCCTCGCGGCGTCGAACGGACCGCGTCCCAGTCGATCGCCGGATGGTGGAGGATGACGTCCAGGTCCCCCCGTCGGAACAGCGGCACGGCCGGGGCGTCGCGGCGGCGCTGCCACCCGGAGCGCACCCACTGCGCCGGCTCCAGCCAGCCGGACCGCCGTAGATGCTCCAGGTCGCAGACCCTGGCCGCCAGGTACTCCGCCGCCTGGTCCCGGGTGAAGAGGCGGCCGGCGACCTGCGCCCGTTCCAGCGCGGCCCGGTCGGTGAAGCGCTCCAGGGCGCGGCCGTCGTAGAGCGGGTGGTCTTTGTACCAGCCGGTGCAGGGGATTTGGTCGGTGCGTGCCAGTTCGATGACGGTCTCGGCGTCGACCGGCACGTCGAAGCGTTCGGCGAGGAAGTCGGCGGCGCGGGTGGCGCCCACGTCCGGCATGGTCCCGGCCGCCGTTCGGATCTCTTCGAGCTGTTGCTGTGCCGCGTCGACCGCGGCGGCCGACCAGCGTTTGCCACCTACGTCCGCTGGCGGGATGAGTCCGTCGCGCAGGGCCCGTTCGAACTGCCACAGGGTGAGCCCGAGCCGGTCCGGGAACTGCTGGGGCCCGTAATCCTTCGGGGCTGGCTTCTGTTTCACCACTGCCGCGCTCGGCCGGTCTTGGGGCGCTCCTGGTGCTGTGGTTGGGGGCATTGGTCACTCCTTCGTGATCGGTCTGGGTGAAGTCGGCTCGAACGCCGAAAACATTGCAGAACACATTGAATGATGTCAATACATCCTGAAAATGGGTCAATTACCCGCATGCCCTCTTACTGCGCCCGCGTACGCGAGACGAAATCACCCGTCCGGGCGGCTAGTTGGCGGCAGCCGAGCTCTGGCTGATGTCAGCAGCAAGCCCGCCCGGCACCACTAAGTAGGGGCCTCTCCAATGGTGGAGAGGCCCCTACTTGGCGGTCGTGGTCGATCAGGCGACGGCTCCTCGGTCGGCGTGGTGCTGGGTGCTGTGCTGCCGTGCGGCGGAGTTGATGCCCTGGAATCCGAGCGGGCCGACCAGATCAGTCCAGGGGCAACTGCGGCAGTGAGCTGACCAGCCGCTTCCTTCGGGGTCCTGGGTGAGAGTCACGGTGCCTACGGTCAGGCGGCCGTCGAAGTCGTCCTCGGTCATGCGGCAATCTCCTCGCTCTCGAAATCGAACACACTTTGTCCGGACCCGGGACCGTGGACGTGCCGTCAGGCTTTCCGCGCGGGGGCGTTCCAGCAGTTGCCTTGCCGGGTCCAGGTGCCGACCGTGAGGCCGAACCGGTTGGAGGCGACGGCGGCCGCGGATTCCAGGGGCGGCGTGGTCACCTGGTGGGAGACTTCCAGGCCGTGGCGAATGGGCGGCCAGGGGCTGCCTTTCCGGGTGATGGTGAGCACCCAGAAGAGGACTTCGCGGGTCAGGGTGACGGTGCGCTCGGGGGTGGCAGTCGGCTGACGTGCGGACATGCGTGGGTTTCCTGTCTGTGTGAGGTCTTACAAGTGGGCGAGTGCTGCTGTGGCGCCGGAGCTGAGGAGCTGGGCGCGGGGGGCTCGTCAGGCGATCGCGAGGAGACCGGCGTACCGGTCGACGTCGGCCGGCCGGGAGTCGACGGCAGGGGCCAGGTCGCGCGTCTTCTCGGCCTGCTCGGCCTCTCGCTGCAACCGGTCTTCTTCTACGTTGTGGCAGGCGATTTCCACGGTCGGCGCCACTCCGTGCCACTTGCCGCGCCATGCGGCGGTGTTTACGCCGTAGTTGAACCACATGGTCATGCCGGTCTCTCGCTCGAACCGGGCTACCTCGGGCAGCGTCTCGCGGGAGGACTGCACGCGTCCGCTGTAGCGGAACGGCGTTGACTGCTGTGGGAGGACGTGCGCGCCGGTGGGCGCGAGGTGAGCGGCGATGTCCATCACGTGCAGCTCGAAAAGGGGCCCGCGGTAGCGGGGGGCGTTTCCGCTGCGCTTGATCCTGCCGAAGGGCGGATTGGAGATTGCCGCGTCGAAGGTGCCGATACCCAGGTTCAGCACGTCGATCACGTCGGCCTGAATCCACTGCGCCCCGGGGAGCACCTTCCGCCCGACCCTCACATACTCGGGATTGGCCTCCACACAGGTGAGCTCACGGTCGATCAGGTGCAGCGCGTTGCCCCAGTAGCGGCGGGCGGCGTAGGCGAGGCGGCCGATGCCCGCGCACAGGTCGATCACCCGGTCACCGTGCACGTGGTGCGCTATCTCCGAGGCCAACCCCATGGGGGTGAAGAACGCGCCGTCGAGGACGGATGCGGTATCGGCGGACTCCTGCCAGTGCTCCAGGACGAACAGCCGCTCATCTTCGGTCAGGTCCCGCTCAAGACGGGTGAGCGCGTCGGCCTCGCGGTGTGCCTTCGCCACTTCCTTGGAGAGCTTGCCCATGTTGATCAACTCCTGTTTTTGGCAAGGGGGTGCCGAGGCGGCGACCCCGGTGGGGCTGAACGGGTTGCCGGGCGGGTGACGGCGGCCCGGCACGCCGTGAGGGGTTAGGCCGTCACCGCGTCCCACGCGGCGGACAGGGCGCCGAGCTCCCCGCACATGGCGTCGAAGTCGTCGCCCACCAGGTCCCCGGCGTACACCCCGGGCACCTCCACCAGCTCCGGCGCGACGGCCGGGGCCGGGGTAGGTTCCGGAGCGCGGCGGGGGGCGGGGATGAGCACGGGCCCCAGGTCGGCCGGGTGCACCGCCGTTCGTGGCCGGACCGGCGCGGCCGGGAGTGCGGGCCGTACAGGAGCGGCCTCGATCGCCTCCCGCACCGGTGCTGCCATCAGCGCCAGGTGCTGCGGCGCGGCCTCGACCGCTGCCCGTTGCGGGGCGCCCTCGATGGCCTGCCGGGGCTCGGCCGGAGCCTTGTACGGCGCCGGGGCCTCGAACCAGGCGGCAACAAGCGCCGTCAGCTCCGCGGCCTCAAGCCCGTACGTTTCCCGCACCTTCTCAAAGTGCGCGGTGAACCGCTCCCGGGTCTGCGCCAGCGCAGCCGCGGGCCACGGCCCGGCCTCCATGAACCGCGCGCTCGACTCGTAGTGCTCCCCCAGCGAAGCCAGCACCCCGGCCGGGACCGGCACCGCATCCGCGCCCTTACCGGTGTGCTCCTCGCACGCCGTGCATACCGTGCCGTCGTAGCTGTCGCGGTCGAAGCAGTTCGGGCACGACGCCGGGAACTCCTGCGCCAGCCCCGCCGACCACACACGGGCCGGAGTGATCCCCAGCTCTGCCAGCACCGGAGCAAACCGGCCGTCGTCTTTCGCCCAACGCCAGTCGACACCTTCAGTCCCGGGCCGTTCCGTCCAGTGCAGCCCGAACCGCTTGCCCCGGGTCCGCTCATCAGAGCAGATCGCCATAGCCTCAGCCCGGGTCACCCGCCACAGCGCGCGATTCGCCGACGGGCCGCCGCCCTGCGAGGTGATGAACACCAACGCCGGACCATCCACCCACGCCGCCGCGGGCTCCTCCTTCTGCTGCGTCTGCGGCTCCTCCTCGGCCTGGGCGGGCTCGAAGGCGTCCGCGTCGAGGAACAGCGCCCGCGCGCCTTCCAGCGTGGCGACCTCACGCCACGGCACACCCGGCGCCGACCCGTGCGCCTTGACGAACACCCACCCCGAACCGTCGCGCTCCCATTCCGCGGTGGCCTGCTGACCGTGCCGGTTGGGCTCCGTGCGCAGCGTGCACCGGTCACCTTCGACGGCCAGGGACGCAACCCATCGGGTCGTTTCGGTTGCCGCCAGACACAGCGCCTGCGCATCGGCGGGGGCCTTCGGCATCGTGGCTGGAACCTTCACCGGCTTCGCCTCGGCGTCCTGGCCGTCGTCGTCCTGCTCGGTCTCGGCCGGCCGCGGCTCGGCGGTAGCGACAGCCGCGGCGTCCTGGTCCTCCTCCTGCTCGTACTCGGCGGGAGTCTCCGGCTTGGGCTTGAAGTTCTGCGGCATGGCGTGCCCGCACTCCAGACACCGCCCCCGCGTCCGGCTGTAGACCGGGCGCCCCTTGGTGACGTGCTGCCCGCAGCGCCGGCACGCGGTCCGCTCGGCCTCCGGCTCCGGCTCCGCCGCATCCATGCGCGCGATATCCTCAGCAGACGCCCACCCGCGCACCGTGTCATAGGGGATGGTGTAGCCGTTGCGCGGCTTGTACCCCTCCGGCTTACGGTGCACCGCCTTACCGATCCCGCCGTGAATGTGCGGAACGGTAAGCGTCTTCTTGTTCACCCGGCACACCTCCCGCCAGGTCCCGCCGGTGTTGACGAAATCACCCTTTGCGAAGTCGTCCGGGCCCCAGATCTTGAACCCGCGGCGCTCCGCCTCGGCGATCACCTCACGCTCAAACGCCAGTTTCTCCGCGATCTCCTCCGCCTCGATCTTCAGCTCTTCCGTGTCCGATCGGGTGAACCCGCAAGCGGACTGCCCTGCCTGCCACCGCTCGTTATCGCGCTGCTCCTTCTCGAACTTCTCAATCCGCCGCAGCGTGCGCCGCGGGTCCCGCTTGAATGCCTCGAAGCTCTCCGCCGCCCGCGTCCGCAGCGCCCAGTACGCCGCCTTCTTCTCTTCCGCGATCGACCGGTGCATGTGGTTGTCCATGCGCTCGATGACCCGACGATGACCGCGCTCGGAGTAGTGCCCCACCTTGATCGGCTCGCCGGTCATGTGGTCCGCGATGGCATGCGACGCCTTCCACGCACCCTCAGACCTGGCCGAAGCGTTCCCCGCATACTCCGCGTAGCGCTCCGCCCGCGCCTCCGCCCGCTCGATCTGCTCGGCCTGCGCTTCGGCGTAGCTGCGCCGCTTGGCGTTGTCCTTGACGACGCAGACCTTCAGGCCGAGCTCCGCCCGCAGGTAGCCCGACAACTTACTGATCGTCCAGTCGTCGGCCGCGTGGTCGCGCGAGTGGTACAGCACCCATGCCTCTACCTCACGCGACCAGCGGAAGCCCATACCGCCGCGGCGGCCGTACTCCTTGCGCTTCAGGATGTCCCGAACCGCCTTCGGACGGGTGTCGCCCTCAACGCTGGTGCCGTCCGCGCGGGTGTGCCTGATGACGATGTCGGCCGCGTCCTCGTCATCAACGACAAGAGCCGCCATCTTGGCCAGGTACTCCGCGGGCGTCGTCTCGTCGCCGCCTTCGGCCCCTTCGCCGGCCGCCGCCTTACGGGCCGCCTCCGTGACGTCGTCGCCGTCCCGGTAGCCGGGAAGCGCACCCGTGTTCACCCCGAGATCAGCCGCCACACAGAACGCGCACCGGGGAACGGTGTTCTTCGCCGACCAGCGCCGCACCCCGTACAGGGTGTGAAAGTCCGTCATGCACGTGCCGTAGTCGGCCGCCTTGACCAGGTAACCGCCCACCACTCGCCCGCCGTCGCGCTCTTCGCCCTCATGCGTGCACGCAGGCCGAGAGCCCCCGGCGGGGAACTCGACGGCTGCACCGCACGAGCAGCAGCCGCCCACCATCGCAGGCGCCGCCTCCTCCGGCTGCTCCTCCCGGTCCTCCTCGGCCCGGATCTTCTCGAGCTCGGCGGCGTGACGCCACACCAAGGGGGCCCGCTTGGTGTTCTCGTCCACGTTGACCCAGTCGCCGACGACATCGCACGAGTTGCGTTCGGCGACCGCTTCGGCCTCACGGGTCGACACCCCTCCTATGGTGTCGTGTTCCTTGCGGGGCTTCCGGCCGAACTGGCCGAGCTTGGCACCTTCGCCGCACGCGCATGTAATGAAGCTGGACACCCGCCCTTCCGCGTCCCGGGTGACGTAGGCGAACGCGTACGACTGCGGGCACCCGCACCGGTACCCCGCCGTGTCCGCGTCGCTACCGCTCGCCTCGTCGCCGGCGTCGGTCGCTTCGGCCGCGGGGGCGTCCGGGTCTGCCGTCGCCCGCTGAACCAGCAGCGCGCGGCCCGCTTCGATGGCTTTGGCCAGGTCCAGGCGAAAAACGCCGTACTTGTCATCGAAGTACGAGCACAGCGGACGCCAGGCGCGGGCATTGTCGGCCGTCAGGTTGTGCGCCACGCGCCCAAGAGCGTCGGTCATCTCCTTTGTGGCGAACTTCTCCACCTCATTGCGGTTGTAGGTCCGCGTCACCTTCCGCTCATCCGGGTTCGCGCCCTCATCGATGCGTACCGACGTCGCACCCTTGCGGAACCGCCCGGCCGTGTGGCCGATGATCGCAGCGGAGAGAACGGCGAGGGCTTCAGCAGCGTCTGGCGCGTGCTCGGGCAGCACATCCCCGGCCGTGTCGTAGGTGGCCTGTTCGGCTTTCAGTGCATCCCACAGCGCCAGCTCTTCCGCCCCCGCCTCCTCGATCGTGGCGGCGGCGATGGCCTGGGTCTCCTTGCTCCGGCGGGCCTCGTCCTGCGCGGCCTGCCGCTTCGCGTCGATCTTCGCGGCGGCCTCGGCCTCACCGTCGAACAGGGCTCCGTCCGACAGAAGCCGGTAGGGCTTGCCGTCCTTGGCGTCTGCGTGCTTGGTGTCCCTGGCGGCGTGCTCCACCGCGCGGATACGGCGCGCGTTCGTCCACAGCTCCCACGCCCGCCGCCCTTCGGGGGTGAGCGCGAACGCCCGCAGCCCGGACCCGTTGGTGAACACCTTCACCAGACCGGCGCGCCACAACCCCACCATGCGCGCTTTGGAGATCTTCGCTGAAACGTCGAACTTCGTCGGGCTGACGTCATCGGCGCGGAACCCCTCGGCGGTCTCGACCACCGCCCCGCCGTCAATCCAGGCCATGGCCTGGGCCTGAGCTTCGGAGAACGCCCACGCGGCGGCCTCCTCGATCTCCTCTGGGCTCATCACGTCCGCGTCCGCCTGCGCATGCCGCGTCAGGTGATCGGCCGCCATCAGCTCCGCGTCTGCGCGGGTGTCGTACGCCTGCACCTTGTGTGCGAACTCCGTAGGTTCCCCCCACTTGTCCAGGCCCATCGACTGCGGCCCGTGACGGTCGCACTCAACCCCGAACCGGGTTTCGTTCAGGTCCAGTGCCACGGCCCGGCATGCGGGGGCGGGAGTGTAGGCGGGTACGTCCACCGCGGGCGCGTCGCCCTGCGTGATCCCGGGGTTCACGCGGTCGGAGTCCTCGGCGTTGAGCGCGTCCGTCTCACGCTGCGCCCGCTCCCGGGACGCGTCCCCATCGGGGCGGAACCGCACCGCGAACGTGTTGCAGACGGTGTCCCACACCATGAACCGGCCCGGCCCGCCTTCCGGCCGCACCTCGCACCGGTCCGCGGGGGTCTCGATGCCGTCGCTCACCTCCCCCTCCTGGTCGGCTGCGGGCTGGTCGGCTGTAACGGCAGGCTGGGGGAGGGCTTCCCCGTCGGCGTGAGCGCGGATGATGTCGCGGACGCTATCCGCGTACGGCTGGTCATTGATGACCGACGGGTTCCCGATCCGCTTCCCGTCGGGGGAGACGATCACCCACGGCCAGTCTTGGCCCTTCTCCTCCGCGATCACGTACGTCTGGCCCCGGGTGATGCCGTGCCACAGACCGTCAGTGATCTTCTTGACCGTTACGCGCCGCTTGCCCTTGCCCATCGTGAACGCTCCTCCGTGCTTGTCGCCGTGCACCGTGAGTACGACCCCGTCAAACTGCCTGTCGCATGCCGCCTGCTCCCGCTCCGACCGCTCCCGGTCGCGCTCCGCCTCGGCCGCCGCCTGCTCCGCGCGCTCCCGCTCCTGCGCCGCTTCCCGCCGCGCGTCCAGCTCCGCCCGCTCCCGCTTCTGCCTGGCGTCCTGCGCCTCGGCCCATCGCATGAGCGCATCCAGCCGCCGGCGCTCTTCTGCTCCGCCCGGAAGCGGTTCGAGGGTGTGGGACAGCTCCTTGGCCCGGTCCGAGGAAACTCGCGGCTTCTTCGCCGCCTTCCGCCGTGCTTCCTGCGCGGTCTTGTCGTCCTCGTGCAGCCCTTCCGGGAAGACCTGGCACATGCGCGCGACCTTCGCGCCGTCCTCGGTCGGCATGAGACGGCCGCGCTTTCCCTCGCCCGGCACCTGGATGAACGCGCCCGACACCAGCAGCGCGACCCGCGCGGCGGGAACCCGGCGCCCCTCGCCCTCACGCCTGCGCACGATCCCGGACGTGTCGGCGGCCAGGTCCCCGGCGACCACGGCCGCCATGACTTCAGCCACACCAGCCGACCAGTTCAACCCGGGCAGTTCATGGCGTGCCGTGTACCGATCGTGCTCCCACGCCTGTCGCTCCCTGCGGGTCTGCTCCGGCGCATGCTGGGCGGGATCAGCCGGAACGGTCTCCGCGTACCAGGCCGCCATGTCGTCGCCGTCGTCCGCGTCGCCGCCCTCCTCGCCGGCCGCCGGGTCCTCGGTAGCGACGCCGCCGGCGGCCAGCTCGGCCGCCGCCGCGTCCGCGATGATCCCGGCGCAGCGCGAAAGCTGCTCGCCGATGCCCGCCGTCCCCGCGAAAGGCAGTTCGGGCGCCTCCCACACATGCCGGGCCAGGTCCACATACGCCGCCCCCGCCAGCACCACCGCAGAGCACTTGTCCACGCCCATCGACAGCGCCTGACAAACCAGGGTCTCCGCCGTGACCGTGTCAGGGTCCCCGGCCTTGACGTCGTACGTGTCGATCACCGTGTCCGGCGTGATCAGCCCGTACAGCGCGGACAGGATCAATACCGCGTCCCCCGGCTCGGCCATCGCCTCAGCAGCCGACAGGCACGCCCGGTGATACGTCCCCGTGTAGAGCTCACGCGCCGCCGCACGCTGCACCCCCGGCGCCTTCTTCCCCGAGCACGGCACCACCAGCACCCGCGAACCGGGCAGCACCACCGCGCCCAAGGGCTGCGCGGAAGGCTCGATGACCTCACACCGCACACCGCCCCCGGCCTCCTCCCGCCCGACCACGACACACCGCGCCCCCTGGCGGTCGATTCGCCGCACCCGGAACGCGGGGCCAAGCTCCGGCGCCTTGGCCAGCGCGACGCCGGACGCGGTGCGCTGCATCTTGTACGCCCGCACCACCTGGCCCGGCCGTACCTCGTCCCAACCGGCGACCGTCCAGCCGTCGGCCAGCACGGGGGAGCCCTCACGCTCACGGCGCGAAACCTCCGCGGCGACGGCCTGGACGACCGTCCAGCGGTCGGCGACGTCAGCCAGCGCCGCGGCCTGGTTAGCGTGCGCCCCCTGCCACGTGTCCACGCTCCCGACGGCCAGCCAGGGACGGTTACCCCGCCCGCCCCGCCAGATCTGCCCGGCCCTCTGACCGTCGATGGTGACCGGCCGCCGGCCGTCCGTCCCGAGGGACCCCACCACTGGGCCCCCTGCCGCCTCCTGCGCACTCACGCCCCGGTCACTCCGTCCCAGCGGGCCGAGAGGCCCGCCAGAGCGCCCGTCAGCAAGTCGAAAGGGTCGCCTACCGGCTCACCCCCTCCGATGGACTCCAGCGCGGGCGCGGGCTCCTGCTGTGGGATGGCGGGCGCCGGGAACGCCGCGGCCACCGGCCCCGGCTCGGCCGCACGCGCAGAGTCCGCGCTGATCCCAACCGTCGGTTCCGCCGGCTTGAGGGCGCGGGCCGCCTCGGCCTTGTCAGCGTCCTCCGCCGCACACTCGAACAGGTGGCGCACCTCCGTCGCGGCGCTCTCGGCCTCGCCGGCCGCGCGCTCCATCCGCTCACACTCCGCGATGTAGTCCGCCAGGCGCCCCGCTTCCCGGTACGTCTCGGCCCCTTTGGCGTAGTGCGCCGCTTCGCGGTTGGCGCGGTTCACGTCGTCCATGGCCTCTTCGCAGAACCGGGCAGCGCTCCACACGTCCTCAGCCCGCGGCCCGTCCGCGTCGGTGACGCGCTCCGTGCACTCCTGCGCCCGTTCCACATCAGCCCGCGCTTCGGCCACGGCCATAGCGACACGGGTACGCGCCGCCGTCAGCCGTTCCACAGCCTGCGCCCATGCCTGCGCGTCCTGCCCCGATGCCTCGCGCGCGGTGCGGGCCTCCGCCTGCCCGTTGGTACCCGCGGTGATCGCCTCCGCCCGCGCGCTAGAGCGCTCCTCGGCGTAGCGGGGCTCCCACTTCAGCGACCGCTCCAAGATCTGTACGCCCTCGTAGGTCTCCTTTGCTTCCCGGTACGTCTCCCACTGGGCGGGGGCGTGCTCGGCGTACGCCGCCGGGTTCGAGTAGGCGTCGTGCGGGTACCGCGTCCACTCCGCCAGGTGCTTACGCTCGTTCACCGTGTTGTAGCCCGTGGGGTGGCGCCGCACCGCCTTGACTTCGTTGCGGAACCGCTCGATCACACGGGCCGGGCCGTGCCGGTACACATCCCGCCCGCGCGCCAAGTCCTCATCTGTCACGTGGTCAGCCACGGCCAGCGTGTACGCCAGCGCGGACGCTGCGACACGGTGACTGGCCGCCAACGACGCACACGTGTACCGCGATGGGTACGACGTCCGCCGCTCGTTATCCCCAGACTCCGACCACGCGTCATACTGCGCCACCATCGATGCGTTGATGTCCCCGTGCTCGGCGAACCAGGCAACCCACCCCCGCGTGGAGTCCTCGAACATCTGCCGCACCCTGGCGTAACCGGCCGCCGTCGGCTCGATGCCCTCAGCCGCACACCGCTTGCGCCATGCCGCCTCTTCGGCCTCCAGTTCTGCCTGCCCCGCCTCCACCACGGGCGCGCCGAGTGCTTCCCGCTCGGCCCGCACCACGGCCCCCGTGATGTGCCCCCGCAGTTCCTTGACCTGAGCACCGGCCAGCACCACAGCCCGCCGCCACGGAGCGCACCCCCGAGCGTCCTCCGCGTTCGTCTCCACCATCCACGCGGCGGCAGCGTCCACAGCCTCACGGGCCATGCGCTCTGCGGTCTTGGCTTCCGAGTAGGCCGCCGCCGCGATGTCGACCGCCCGCCGCCCGACGGGGGTGGAGCCGTCCAGTGCGTTGAAAGCGTCGCGGCACTCGGCCAGCGTGCCGGACACCTTCTCGGCGGCGTCCGTCATCTGCCGCACCCACTCCGCGGCATCGCGGCCCCATACGGTCCGGCCGGACTCCTCCCCGGCACGGTCGACCGGCGACGTCTGCGCTGCCTCTTTGATCACCTTGTAGCCATGGCTGGCCACGGATCCGGCATACCCCTTGGAGTCCTCCCACCACGCAGCCCGGTACTCCACCTCTTCGACCCCCGCGCGCACCATGACCAGCCCGGACACATCAACGGCGCGCGTCCACTTCCGGCCCGACCAAATCCGGCACACGGTCACGTCCCAACCGCTGCCCGTGGCCATGTCGTACAGCTTCCGGGCGTTCGCGGGCATCCCGTCCAGCAGGAGCGCCGCCAGGTCCTCCGCCGACTCCTCCTCCGGGGTCTCCTCCTCCGGCTCCTCCGGCATCACGTGCGACGCGTCCACGGGCACGGCCAGCCCGGCCCCGTCCGACTCCTGCCCCATGCGCGCAGCGTCCTGCCTCGACACGACGTCAGCACCACACACACCGACCGCCGCCCGCAGCTCTTCCGCTGCTTCCCGCAGTTCGTCAGCGTCCCGCACGTACCCGAATTCGGCCTTGTCCTCCGCCGCTTCCCACGATCGCGCGGGCTCACCCCAAGACGCACGGTCGGCTCGGCGCTCCAACGCGATAGCGACGCGTTCGGCCTCCTCCTCCTCATGCCGCGCCATGGCGTACGCCGCGGCGGCATGGTTGATCTTCCCGGGCACGGCTGTGAACGCACGGGCGATCACGGCGGCGGGAACGTCCAGCTTCCGCGCCATGCACTCCGCGCAGTCCTGCCACGTGTAGGGCGCCCCCATGCCGTCCGCCAGCATCACGGGCCGGTAGGTCTGGCAACCGGCGCAACCGGCACCCCAGCATTCACGGTCGCAGTGGCCCCAGCACGTTTCCGCGTATCCGGCAAACCAGACCTGAGCGTCGTCCCCCTTGGGGGTGATCACCGGCACAGACACCCCGTCGGCAGCGTCCGTGACGAACTGCGCGGGCACCGTGCCGACCCCGGGAAGGACGACGGTTTCCG
This sequence comes from Streptomyces sp. NPDC000941, assembly GCF_053599555.1. Classification (NCBI taxonomy): domain Bacteria; kingdom Bacillati; phylum Actinomycetota; class Actinomycetes; order Kitasatosporales; family Streptomycetaceae; genus Streptomyces; species Streptomyces sp. NPDC000941. Next base: position 88,712 of record NZ_JBSFMM010000011.1, on the reverse strand, counting down.
GGGCCGCAGGGTCGACCGGCGCGTCTGCCGCCGCGCACTCCGCGGCACCCTCCGCCGCCGCGTGCCCCGCCGGAACCTCGGCCCCTTGAGGGGCGGCAACGTCGTCCCCTTCGCTGATCATGGCGACTGGTGCCACGTCGGCCACGTCAACCGCCGCCGCAAGATCACCGCGCTGAACCTGTACGGCCGTCAGACGGATCACTGTACGACCCAGACCGGTCAGGTCCTCCGCAGCTTCAAACAGGGCATCAGCGGTCACGTCGCACAGGTAATCGTGCGCGTCCTCAGCGTCCGCCCGCTCGTCGTCAGCATCAGAGTCCGCCCACGCAGCCTCACGCGCGCTTGCCTCAGCTTCCTTGACGCACTCCCCGAGTGCCTTGGCGAACTCCACACACTCACGAGCGGCGTACTCGCAATCTTCGGGGAGCGGCAGCAACCCCCAAGCACGCTCGAAAGCTTCGCTGAACGTGTGCATAAGGTCGTCACGCACGCGCCGAGCCTCGACAAGGGTCTCCCGCGCGGATTCCGCCTCAGACTCCGCAACGTCCGCCGCCACCTCCGCAGCGTCCGCTGCCTCTACCTCGGGCGCGTCCTCATGACCGGCCGCAACCCACACACCGAACGCGCGCCGGTACTCCGCCGTGCTCGGGGTGTGCCCCCACATGGTCGCTTCCAGTCGGGACAGTTCCGCAGCGTGCACCGCTTCCGCAGCGTCCGCCACACCGCGCGCCAGCTCCGCCGACTCCCGCGCCGAGCGAGCGCACTCGTCCGCCCGCTTTACCGCATCCTCAACGGCTGTGACCCGCTTGACCGCGCGGTCATGCGCGCGGGTGGCCTTGTCTCGCGCCGCGTACGCCGTACGTCGGTCTTCTTCAGTCAACACCGGCCCGTTGTCGGCCGCTTCTGCTTCAGCGTCCAGACCATCCGCCGCGGGTGCCTCGGGCGCAGCTTCGGGCGCGCGCTCCGGAGTCTCCTCCGCCGGTGCGACAGTGTCACGGTTCGCCCGAACCCAACGGGTGATGGCGCCGGCCGTCTTGTATGCCTTGTCGATGAACCGTCCGTCAACGGTCACGACGTGGAAACGGCGCTTCATGTTGCCGTGGAAGTCGCGCCCGTCCCGGGACGCGCAGAAAGCGAGCACATTGTTCTCGTCCCATACCGGGGTCGCGTCGTAGAGCTTGTGCTCGCGCAGCGTGTCCGACACGGCGCGCTGATGGGCGGGGGCAACACCCTGGAACACGGGGAGATCTCCAATCGAGGAAAGGGCCGGCTGCGTGAGGGGGTGCTTAGGCGTAGGCGGGGGAGTGCGCGCCTCGAAATGGGGCGCGCATGCGTTCCCATGCGGCACGGATGGCCGCTCGTACGGACCGGCGGACAGGGGTAGCCGGGGCGGCGGGAACGGTGGCTCCGGTGAGGGCAGCCACGTACCGGGCCATGTTCCGGTAGCCGGCCGCTTCGTCGGCTCCGTATTCCTCGCGCACGTCGGCCATGACGGAGGCCACTTCAGCGCGCAGTGCGGAAAGGTCCGCCATGACGTCTGCGTAGGTGCGCTCCGTCGTGTCCATCGCTGCTGTCCTCCGTGGTTGGCGTCAGGTGGTACGCCTTGAAGCTAACCCTGAATCGCGTAAGGTACGCGATTCAGGGTGTGATCTTTATCGATCCGTTATCTACGAGGGATGGAGGGGCCCAAACAGCAACGTGCCCCCGGCCGGTGTGGCCGGGGGCACGCGACGACTCAGACGCTGGCTATCAGGTGGCGAATCGCTCCGCGGGAACAACGGCAGCGATCAACGCTCCCCGCTTCGTAAGGAGAGCGGCGCGCTGCTGTTCGCGCACCTCCTGAATGATCTGCCCCATGGTGTGCTTTGCCTTGGTCAAGGTGAGCCGCTGTTCCCCGCCGGAAAGCGCGCCGTTTTCGATCACGCTCTCGGCGTACTGGGTCGCGCTGATGATCACGACGGCCGGCCGGGCGTTGCGGCTGATGTGCTGGGGGCGCCCCTCGCTCGCAGACTTGATCCGCTGAGGGAAGTCGCGGTTGAGGTCAGTGGCGGTGATCCGGTCGCCGGCGGGGAGTGGTGTCGCACTCATACCGCATACGGTACGCGATTGAGCCGGGCAGGCTGTCGCCCGGCTACACGCGCGTAAGTAAGGGCCCGCGCCGCCTGAGACCCCCGAAACCGGGGGGTAAAAAAATGATGCGTCTGATGCGTCGATGCAGGTCGGAAGCGTCCCTGTGATGCTCCGAGGGCCGTCGCATCGACGCATCGCCTGGCTTCCCGCGGCCGCATCCTGCCGCATCAGGGCCAGGTCCTGACGCATCATGACGCGACGTTGGGGCATCGTTGCCGCATCAGCGGTCCCGGTTCTCCGTCCGGCGGGCGGGCTTGTCGACGGGCGGTTCTGCAGGGTGGCGGCCAGCTGGCGAAGCTGAGGAGCGGTCATCGGTTCGCCTCCTCGGCGGCGGCGTTGGCGGCGAGGAATGCGCCGGCCTCGGCGGCGGCCGCCTCGCTGGTCGCGTGCCGGGCGTCGTCAGACTTGGCACTGACGCCGTTGGCGCCCTGGGCGGTCCAGGCCCAGCTCCTGGTTTCCCGGTCGTAGATGACCCGGCCGGTTCCTCCGGCGGTCTCTATGTCGACGGGGGAGACGTCCTTGGAGGCGGCTCCGGGCCAGCGTTTGGTGGCGGCCTGGCGGGAGATCCCGGCGGCGTCGCCGAGCTGGGCGTAGCTCGCGCCGAAGATCCCCGCAGTACGGGCCCAGCGTTCGCCGAGCTGCTGCGCGAGCGGGTCGAGCTCCCGGAGGGCCCGGAGCATGGCCAGCTGCCATTCTGCGGTGCTCATGCATGTTGCCCAGCGGGGGTCCTCCTCGGACAGGCCGCCGTACGGGACGCTGATCTTGTCCGCGAGCGCGGTCACCGCGTCCACCACGGCGTCGTGGAGGTCCTGGAGTTGCTCGGACTTCGGGTCCCGGTACACATCAGCCATACCGCAACCGTAGTTGCGCGCAACCTAGGTTGCCATCTCTTCGCCGGGGTTGGCATATGCCGATTCGCTGCCCTCGGTGAACTGGAGCTGGCTTGGACTGCGTAGCCGCGCGAGAAGCAGTGATGCGCCGATCCTCGATAGCCGCATCTCAGTAAGGACAGTGTGAGCAGTGGATCCAGGAGGGTACGGAGCATCAGTGCAGTCAGTACCTGCAGGGAGGTCTGTTCTCACAGTGCTGACAGTTCAATCAGGAGAGTCCGTGCTTGCAGTGCAGGCAGTGACCACAGGATCATCCGTGCCCGCAGTATGAGCAGTTCTCCCAGGATGGTCCGTGCTCACCGTGTGGGCAGTGGCTGCAGGGAGATACGTGTTCGCAGTGCGGGCAGTGCCTCCAGTAATGTCCTGGTCATGCCTATACAGATCATCCGATGGACGGAGGCCGCTGCATGACCTCAGCAGATCACCAGCAGACGGATGCGGCGGCCACTGAAGCAGCACAGCCGGCCACTCCCAAGCCGATCCGGACCACGCTCGATCTCCCGCCCGACATGAACCGGGCCTTGAGGCAGTGGTGCGGTCTGGCAGCGGCTCAGGCAGATGTTGCCACGGTGCCGATGGTGACGGTGCTGCGGCTCCTGGTCGAGGTGCTTCTGGAGGGTGAGCCGAAGGACGATGTGCTGCGCGATGCCGAATTGCAGCAGCGGTTGCACCGGGCCGTCGTCCGGGGCGTCGTACGGGTGCATGATCCAGAGCGGCACAACGGAGCCTGACCGCGCTTCCCGGACCATGCCGGCTCCAGCCTGACGCGAACGCCGAGGCGTCGGCGGCCGCCGCGGATCGTCTTGAACCGGCCCAACGCAGTGATGGGGCCCGGGGCTGCGGCCCCGGGCCCCATCACTGCGAGGTCCCTGAAGGAGAGTTCGGGCGAGCGGTTACTCGTCTTTCCCGCCGCCGGGCTTCTTCGGCTCCCGCGGCCCGTGGGTGGTGATCCCCTCCGTCATCCGGTTCGGCGGTTTCGATCCGTTGGCGCCCTTCCGGGTGCCGGCGTCCCCTGTGGTGCTGCTGCCGGTCCGGCCGCTGTGGGTGGTGATGCCGCTCTGTACTCCCTGGGCGGTGCTGGCCGTGGCTGGGCGGCCGCCGAGGCCGACGGTCCGTGCACTCTGCCGGGCTACTTTCACCGCGTCGCCCATTCCTGGTGCCCTGGCGATGATGTAGATCGAGGCGCCGAGCGCGATGACGGTGATGCCCAGCCCCAGGACGACGGCGCTGGTGTCCTCTGATTTCTCCAGGGCGGCGGACAGGCCGAGGGTGATGGCGATGGTCGGCTCGATCGCAATCAGGGCGAGCATGAAGCCGGCCCAGCGCCTCACCTTGCCCCACAGGTCTTTGTCGACCAGACCCGCGTACACGACCACGCCCAGGAGCGCTCCGACGTACAGGGCCAGCGCACGGATGACGAGCAGCAGCCACAAGGCGCCACACAGCGCGATGGTGGCGGCCGACACGACCAGGAGCATCAGCGCGCCCCCGCCGACCTTCCCGGCCGCCAGGTCGGCGCCGAGCTTGTCGAATGTTCCTCCCGTGTCGCCGTTGAATGCTTCGACCAGTGCGTCGGTGACTGCGCTGGTGGCGCCGATGACGGTGTACAAGATCAAAGGAGTGAACGCGGAGGCCGCGACTGCGATCCACAGCAGGCTGATGGCCTCTCCGAATGCGGTCGCCAGCGGCACGCCCCTCACGGCGCGCTTGACGACCGCGAGCAGCCACAGGATGAGCGTGAGGATGGTGGAGGCGGCGAACACCAGGGCGTACTGCTTCAGAAAGCCCTCGTTGGTGAAGTCGACCGCTTTGTCGTCCGTGAGGACCTTGCCGAGCTGCTTGGCCGTCCAGTCCGCGGCGCGCGCACATTCCCTGGCCAGGTTCATCAGCGGGTCGATGCTCTCGGGCGGCTGCCCGCCTCCGCCACCGCCTTCGCTGCCCTGCTCGCAGGCCGTCTTGATACCGCCCGCCAGGTCCTTGCAGTCTTCAGGGTCAGGCGGAGCAGCAGGCAGCATCAGACCTCCCCCCAGGGCGTATACAGCTGTGGCGTGCACGTGGGTCCCTCCCCGTCCGAACGGTGTCGCGTCAGTACATAGTCTGGCGGGCGCGCCGCAGGTGGCGCGCCGCGGTAGTAGCAGATTGGCCAGCTTGGTGCAGGGCGCCAATCGCCTGATCAGTACGGGGTTCGCTGCGGCCCAACTCCCCGAGCGCGGCCGCCAGCTGCTGCGTGGCGATGGCCATCGCTTCGGCGATCCGCATGACGTCGTCGGTCGTAGTGGCGATGGTGTGGAGGTGGGTCCACTGGGCGCGGCCAGTTTGTACGTCGTTTGCGAGCCGGGCCAGGGCGTCGGCGGCAACGCGGGCGTGCTGGGCTGGATTCTGAGCCACCACGGGCCGGCTCCTCCGGGTTGCGTCACGTCGGGTCGGGATCGGTTGTGCGGGCGTCGCGCCTTGGTCTGGGTGGAGGCTTTGGTACGCCATGGAACGACGCTGCCATACCAGGGCTGTTCACGACAGAGCGCGCTGGATGTCTGCCAGCCGGTAGATGGCTGGGCGCTTGGGGTCCACCTCGTGATTGAGCCGGGTGGATTGGATGTCCAGTTCGGCTTGGCGCAGGTGGGACTGAATGGTGCGGCCCACCATGAGGAGCCTGTTGGGCCGTCCGTCCCACTTGCCCCAGGTGGCCGGGTCGGCGGCCGTGAAATGGTCGGCGAGCTGCGTGAGCGTCAGATGCTCGGGGTTGCCGTGCGCGGCGAACGCCTTCAGGAGCAGGCGGAGGATCTGAGGGGCATCGGCCGGCAGCGTGGCGATGAGCGCTGGTGTCTCCAGCCGGGGCAGGCCGGCCGCCAGGCGTTCGCGGGCGCGCCGGTCGGCCTCGGCCGGCGGCAGGGGCGAGACGTAGCGGAGCATCGGATGCCGGTGGCGGGGGGTGATGCAGTAGAAGCGGCCGGCGTCGGCGGGGAAGTTCTTTTCTGGGCTGGGTACCAGCAGGTGCGGGAGCCAGCCTTGAGAGATCGCGTCGGCCCGGCCGATCGTGACCGGGACGTCCGCGGCGCGGCAGGGCATCAGGATGCGGACCCCGAACGCGTCGGCGATGGCGTCGCCGAGGACTGCGCTGGTGGCGTCCTGGGTGAGGATGACGAGCGTGACCATGGCCTCGCGCCCGGTCCGCAGGATGTCGATCGCTGCTTCTTTCCCGCCGCTGGTGAGCATCGTGTACTCGTCGATCACCACGATGACCGCCGGGGCGTCGGGCGTGGGCTCCCACATGTCCTGGATAGGGGGCATGGACGCGACGCGCTGTCTCACTCGCTCGAGCAGCGACTTGAGAACAGCTTCCGCCTCTTCGGGGGTGCGTGCGGTCAGGACGGCCATGGGGCCCAGGGCTTTCAGGCCGCGTTTGACCGGGTCGACGTCCACGATGACCGCGTCGCGGCAGGCGGTGACGTACTCGGCGATGGCCTGCACCATCGCGGTTTTACCGCTGCCGGTGTCCCCCACGACGATCACGTGCTGCCCGGCGAGCACCACCGGGGTGGTCTCGCCCTCGATGGACAGGCCGAGGCTGACCGGCTGGGTGATGCTGCACGATGCCGGGGCCCGCTCGGGGTAAGGCAGCGGCGTGGCGAACGGGTCGCTGGTCAGGATCCGCAGGGTGATGTCCGCGCTGTCCTCGGTGTTGGTGAGCTGGGCCAGCAGCCGGTTCGGGCCGACGCGCAGTGTGGTGGCCACCCCGGGCAGGAGCCGGACCAGATCGCCGAGCGTGCCGCCCGACAGCACCAGGCGCACCGACCATCCCCAGTCGGTCTCCGCGGGCACCGTCACCTCGGCGATCTGCGCCCGTTCCTTGCGCAGCGCCAGGCGTATGGCTTCCTGTGTCCGTTTCGGGTCGCGGCCGGCTTCCCGGATGGGGAACGGCTCGGGCTCCGGCTCGGGATCCTGCGTCAGTTCCGTATGGGCGGGGGGTGCGGGTGGTACGAAGAGCAGCTTGGGGACGGGTGGCCGGCGGCGGGTGGGGCGGCGGCCCTGCGTCCACACGAGCACGATGAACGCGGCGGCGGCCAGGGCGGTGACGATGAAGCCGGCGAGCGCCGAGATCCACCACAAGCCGACCCACAGCACTGGGAGCACCACGATCCAGGCCACGGCCGCGAGGTGGCGGCGGGAGCGGACCTGACCGCGTCCGATCTGCAGCATGCTCTCGGTGACTTCGAGGTGGCGGAACTCTTCCTGCCCGATGCGGATCTGCAGTTGGGCCCACTGCATCATCCGGTACGAGATCATCGGGGAGGCACCCATGCTGCCGAAGCCGTACCCGCCGTAGCCGTGGCCGCGGCTGCGTTTTTGCTGCTGGATGCGCTGCATCTGCATGTAGGTCTGCTGCCGCTGCTGCTGCTGCAGCAGGGTGATGTTCTGCTTGACCTCGGCGTTGACCCGCTGCTGTAGCTGCCGCCACAGGCGGTACTGGTCGTTGAGGATCCGGTGCGCGATGTGCGTGTCCGCCAGGTCCTCGGCCCGCCACCAGCGGCCCCACTCGGAACGCATGTGGCGCAGTCCGCCGGCGATCCCTCCCCCGCCCCCGCCCGACATGCCGTTTCTCCCTGTTCTCAGATGCTGGTGGTGAGGATGTCGCCGACTGTGTTGCCGCTGGTCCTGATCAGGCCGAGGGCCATGCCGACGAGGCCAGCCGAGGCGCCGAGGAAAACGCCGACCAGCGCGCCGCGGGCGACGGGTTCTTTGAGGTCGGCGCGGCCCGACTTGATCAGCCCTGCGTAGAGCGCGAGCAGGCACAGTCCGGCGATCGCGCCGCTCACTCCGACCTTTTCACCGCCGGTCAGCGACGGCTTGTGCTCCCCTGTCTTGACGACAGTCCCCGTGGCGCCCTCGAGGGCGTACTGCCCGACGCCGTCACCGAGGGCTGCGGCGGCGCCGCCCATCACGCCCAGGATCCCGCCGCCCAGAAAGAGCAGCGCAGCCAGGGCGACCCCTGCGAAAAAGTGGATCTTTGGGGTGGGGTCACCTCCGCGCCACCGGCCAAGTTGATAAAACAAGATCACAAGGCCGAGGGCGACCGCGCCGATTCCGCCGGCGGCGGCTCCCGTGTCGTTCATGATCAGATCACGCTCCTGTCAGGAAATGGATCACGGCGCGCCCGATCAGGCGCATGAGGGCGATGGCGACGGACCACGCGAACACGGCCACGATCAGACGCAGCAGATAGCCGGTGTACTGGACGCGCCAGAACCGCCCGACGAGCCGGCCGAGGCCCTGCAGCACGGCGCGAAGCACGTCCATCAGCACGCCGCCGAGCGCACCGCCGAGAGGGGTGACCATGACCAGGCCGAGGACCAGGAAAAACATCAACGGCCAGCCCAGCAGAGCGAGCGGCCCGCCCTCGGCCAGGGAACGCGCCATGGCCTCCGCAAGGCTGTCGTCGCCCCACGTCACCAGCGTCGCGAGCAAGAGGCCGGGCACGTTGTATTTCAGGCGCATCCAGCGGATGTCCAGGCCGCGCTTTTGCGCCGCGGCGTGGGCGTTGGGCAGGTGGGCGGCCACAGTCTCGCCGATGGTGACGCCGATCTCCTGCCCGATCTCGTGTGCGGTGTGCAGCGTGGGGTCGGGTATCGCCGGCGTCTCCACCCACTCATTGCGCGCTTCATCCCAGCGCCACTGCGGGTGACTTTTGGCGTGGGCAGGGTCGGCGCCAACACCTCCGCCTGGCGGGGGTGTTGTGGGAGGTGGAGGGGGTGGTGGAGGTCCGGGCGGCTGCGCGGGAAGCTGCCACCACTCCAGTTCTGGCCCTGATGCCGCCCCTGCCTCCGATCCCGGCCCTGCCCCCGGCTCCGGTCCTGGCCCCGGTTCTGGGGTGTCAGGGCCGGGGGCGGGAGGGGCATCACCTCCCGCGAGTGCCGCCTCGGGCGGGGGCGGCTCCATGCGCGGAGCGGGAACTTCTGGCGGCAGCGGCTGACGCACCGAGCCCGCGTCCGGCTCCAGGCCGTCACCTATCTCCCCGTTGGCCATTCCGCCGCGCCTTCCCTCGCGTGGGGGCGCCCGCCGCTTTTGCAGCGTGCGGCGCCCGTTGTGTCGATCACCGGTAGCAATCTAAGCCGCACTCGCCGCAATGAGCACAGCGGCGTACCTGGTAACTCTGCTGTTTCTCCAGCGCATTGGACACTTCGAAGCATCAACCGCCCAGTACCAGGGCGGACGTGAACAATGGGCTGGAAACAGGATGGATGTGGACAGCCCTAGTCGGTGATCTTGGTCAGGATAGGTGGTGTCCGCTCCCCGCTCACTCGCGTCACCGAGATCACAGCGTGCCCCACCGGCAACTCGTTCGCGAGATCGCTCGCAGACCAGCGCTGGCGCTGCTCGCTGCGCACGGTGACGCTCTCGCGCGTCGGGGCCTTGCCGGTCGTCAGGCGCCGCAGACCGTGCACGACGCGGGCCATCGGCTCGTCGGGGCGGATCTCGTGATTGGTCACCGTCCGGGTCTCCACCCATTCCACGCCCCATGCCTCCGCGAAATGGCCACCGTCCCAGGGCGTCACACCAGCGCACACCATGCGGCAACCCACCGCTCCCAGCAGCGCGCCGCGCAGGTGCTCGGGCACGTCACTCAGGGCAGGCAGTGCGAGCATGACTCCAGCATGCGCAGAGCGCAGGCGCTGGAGGCTGCGCAGAGACTGCGGGGTGATCGTCTGCGCGGCATCGTCCAGCACCAGGAGCGCGAACCGGTCCTGGGTCCGGCGGGCAGCGGCGCAGTGGGCGAACTGCGCGAGCACCAGGCGCGCGATGATGTGCGACGCCTCCGCATGGGTGCGCTCCGGCAGATCGATACGGATGCGCAGGGGGTGCTCAAGCGCCTGGAGTGAGAAGGGCCGGTATGCCTCCTCCCCCGGTCCGGGGGTGCCCCCGGGGCGCGCCAGCAGCTCGGGGGTGAAGAACCCGTCGAACGCCGGCCGGTCCAGGAGGGCGACGCGCTCGGCCAGCAGGGCGGTGATGCCTGCGGGCTGCGCGGCCTGACGCATGTACGCGTCCAGGTCCCGCACCTGGGCATCGAACCGATCCTTCAGCAACTGGTCGCGGAGCGCGTCCAGATGCGGGGGCGAGCCGTCCAGCAGGTCTCTCAGGTCCCGGACAGCGGGAAACCCGCCGTACGCTGCGCGGTAGGGGCCGAGCAGCTGCGCGAGCACAGTGGCTGCCCGCCGACTGTCGCCGCCGGGCAGCAAGGTGGCCTCATCACCCACCAGGGCCTCGGCGACCATCCCCGCCGCCTCGTCCGGGTCGACGGCGCCGCCGTAGAGGTCCAGCCCATGCGTCGAGTCCGGACGGCCGGGCCGGATCACCACATCGAAAGCATTGTCCGGGACCAGCCCGGTGCCCGAAGCGGTGACACAGACGACGGCCGCCTGCCCGGTCAGCGCCTGCAGACACAAGGACTCCACCACGGGGCGCACCAGCCGGGCGGAGACGAAGGCGGGAGGGCCGACGGCAAGCACGGACGTGCCCAGCACGCCGGGGTCGACGGCAAGGCCGACGCCCCGGTACTCGTAGGGGTTTCGCTCGCTCGTGGCGGCGATGCCGAGGCGGACCTGGCGCAGTGTGAGGTCATGATGCGCCGTACGGGACTGTAGATCCCGGGCGCCGGAGCCGTGGGGCCAGGCGGCCGCGCCGTGCTCCCGTACGGCCAGCACAAACTCGGCCAGCCCCTCGGGGCGGCCCTGGACCGAGGCCCACACGCGCGTGATCCGCGCGTAGTCGACGTCGTTCATCCGGCCTGCCCGCGCCTCGTCCGCGAGCCGTTCGGCCGCCTCGCCAGCGCCGCCGGCCCGTAGTTGGGGCCATGCGGCGGGGTCCTTGTCGGGCGTGGGAGGCGGCTGGTGACGAGGCCGGGGCGGGGCGCCGGGGGGCTGACCTCGCCGCTGCGCCCATGCGATCACCCGGCGAGCGGCCTCCAGCCACCGGCCCAAGCGCGCGAAAAACAGATAGACCGCGCCCATGACCAGGTACGTATAGACCTTGGCGAAGAAAATCCATACTTCGCTGCCGTACTGGGACCGGGGGACGATCGCGAGGTACGGCCACTGCCAGTACCACCCCAGGTACCCGTTCGACAGCAGGCCCCACGTGATCCACGCGCCAAAGCCCGTCGCCACCACGCCGACAGCGATCTGGCGGGTAGGGACCCGCTCCGGGTCCACCGGTTCACGCGGCACATGACCGCACCGCCAAATGCCCGGCCCGGCGTCGGGTCGGGGCATTCGCAGCCAGCCCACCAGGGGCGCCTCGGGCGCCTGTTCCGGTTGGGGCGGCGTCCCGGCGGCCGCCGGCTGCCCCGCGAGTCGTGGTGGCGGTACCGCGCCTGCACCGTGCTGCCGCGGGTCATCATCTGGCTGTGCCGGTCCCCGGGTCCCCTCCACGCTCCGCTTCTCCCCTAAGCCGATCCACGCCTTCGTCCGAACCGCTAAACCTACCGGTCAGCTACCAGCCAGTTGCAACGATTTCGGATCAGTCGGGGGTATGCGTGCCCGACGGCTGCGTCACCTGGCAGCGCCGGACGGAGGGCCCTGCAAGTGGTGTGACGCCAGGTTGGACCCACGCCATCCCCCGCGGCCTGCGGCAGGGGGCGCCTGGGAACGACGGAGGGCCGGCCCTCGTGGGAACCGGCCCTGGCATCGCGGCCTCCGTGGTGGAGGCCGACCGTTCACTCGGGCTTCGGCAGTTTGATGGCGACGGCCCTGTCGATCTGCTGGAGGGTCGAACCGATCGCCTGGATGAGCGGGACGGCAATGTCGGGCTGCGCTTCGACCGCGCGGCGGGCCGCGGCCTTGTTCACCTTCCTCGCCGCCTCATTGAGGACAGCGAGGGCGTTCTCAAGGCGCTCGATGTCCTTCGTCGCGAGGGGGTCAGCCTTGCTATTACTGGCCTTCTGGCTCAACTCCCCAATTGGGGAGTCCTTGCCGAGCGAACTGATGTCGGGCACGCCGTCGCCCTTGTCGGTGCTATCGCTCTTGTCCGTGCTGTCGCTCTCGTTGGTGTCGTCGTCACGCTGCTCCGGGGCTACCTCCTGCTGCTCCGGGGCGTCGAAGAACCCGCGTACGCGGCGGCCAACTTCAGCGGCATTCGCATCCTTGGGCAGGAAGCCAAGTTTGTTGACCACCGTCTCGACAAGCTCTCCCGTGACACGGGTGACGCACCGGGCGATGGTGTCGTAGACCGTGATCGCTATCTTGTCGCTGGTCTGGCGGCGCAGCTCGGTCAGCTTACGGACCTGCGACTCCAGCGGCTTGTGTCCGAGGTTGGCGAGCGCTTCACCGACCCGCCACTCGTCGATGAGCCGGTACAACTGGGACTCGGAGATCTCCCAGCTGTCCCAGACCCATTCAGCGAAGTTGGGGTTCTCCCCGCGGTGCAGCTTGGCCGTGCTCATGGTCTCGAGTGACTTCCCGGCGACCCAGAAGGCGTTCCGCAGGTTGTCCACGCCGGCCCTGCAGGTTTCGAGGTCCTTCTGCTCCTGCTCGGAGAGCTCGTCTTCACTGTGAGGCTGGTAAGGCGCGGGGATCGAGGCAAGGGTGGTTCCGGGTAGCGGCTGGACGACGACGGTCGCCCCGGTGCCGGCAGTGGGCAAGCCGAGGAGTCCGCCAGCTCCCTGCGGCTGCTGTGCTTGTGCGTCAACGTCGAACAGGCCCCCACTCATCAGGCCACCCTCCTGCAGTGTTCGAAGATCTCTTGGTTCAGTTCCCGCATCTCTTTGGCGAGCGGGATGATCGTGTCGGGGACGACGTCGGCCTCTGTCGCGCGGCCGGCCTTCACGTCGTACGGCGTCGCGGAATTCGGGAGCAGTTCGGCGTACTCGCTGAACAGCAGGCCCTTCTTTCGGGCGTTGCGGGCCGGGACCTCGCGGTAGCCAACGATCGTGTCCAGTATCGGGGTGCCCTCGCCCAGGGTCTGGCGGATCTCGTTGCGGACCGCTGAATGCATGAGGGTGGCGGAGCGGTTCGAGCCGTACAGGAAAGCCCCAGCCATCTGGAGGTAGGGGTTCACCTGCTGCTTAACGACTTTGAAGTTCTTGCTTATGCGCTCCATGCCGTTGATCGAGGACTCATCAGAGCGTGTCGGCACGATCAAGGTCCGCGCGCTGGCGAGCACCAGCTGCTCAAGGGCGTCGTTTTCCGGGGCGCTGTCGAAGATCACCCGGTCGTACAGAGGCGCGATCGGGGCGAGGGACCGGGCGAGGGACAAGACGACGCTGGGGCCTTCCTGCATCATCCGCAGCATCAGAAGGTTCGAGATCTCGGCGACCTTGGTGCCGCCGGGGAGCACGTCGAGGTTGGGGCGGACTTCGCGGATCGGCTGGAGCGGGGTGCGGTCATGGATGGCCCGGTACAGGCCCTCGCCGTCTATGGCGGAGGGTCCCGGCGGGTGGACTCCGTGGCCGTAGCGCTTGATGCCAAGGTCGTCGTCGTCCTGTCCGGTCGCGCAGATGAGGAGGGTGCGGAGTCCGGCCGCCGCGGATTCGCCGGCGAGGTGCGCGGCTACGGTGCTCTTGCCCACACCGCCTTTGCCTGTCCCGACGGCTGTGCTGCCTTCGGGGGGTTCGATCGCCTGCGCTGCGCTCTGGTTCAGCACGGGGTGCCCTTCCTCGTTGCTCATGTCTGGACCGCACCGTGCGCGGCACAGGCATCTTGGCACACCCGGATCCCTTGGCAGGGCTGGCTTGCGGGCATCACTCCCCAATTGGGGAGTCGACGTCTGGCCGCCTGATCCATCAGGCCGTCGGCTGCGAGAGACGCCTTTCCCTGAGGCGGCGGGCGAGGGGTGCCGAACGCGCCCCAGCCATCGCAAGATTGGGGCCGGAAACGCAAAAAGGCCCTGCGCCCGGGATCCGAAGATCCGGGCGCAGGGCCTCGTGGTGATGGGCGGCTCTTCTAGAGCGGTTTTCCGTCAGGTCCGTACAGCTCGCCGTCGGGGCCGCGGCGCGGCTCCATCTGTGCGCGGTCCTCAGCCTCCCGCTCCTGGTCGAGCATCGCCCGGTACTCCTGGCGCACGTAGGCGCGGGCGCCGCCGGCCACGTTCCATGCGGCGGAGTCGGCGCTGGTCGGTCCGGCGACGCCGTCCTGGTGGTGTTCCAGGTCCCACGTCAGGAGGTCGTGTGCGGCGCGTGCGGCCCATGCGCTGCCCTGGTCGACCAAGGCGGCGGGGACGTCGCCGAGGTACCAGTTCACTTCTCGCTCGCGGGCGGCCCGGTCGAGCCAGGCGGCCTTGCGGAGTAGGAGCAGGCGGTGGTCGATGCTCGGTACGGAGAGGCCGGTCCCGGTGAGGGCGGCCATCGCGCGAACGTTGAGGTCGTCGGCGAGAGCGACGAGCTCAGTCTCCTCCTCCATCAAGGGCGGTGCGTCGGCGTATGCGTCTACGTAGTTCGGCGACGTGAAGTTCGGGGTCTCCCACACTTCCCACTCGAAGCGGCACCGATCGCAGGTGAAAGCGGAGACGTCCTTGCTTCCAGCCGGGCCGTGCACGATGGCCGGCGTCAGCTCGGCTCCGTCGCACTGTGGACAGCGCAGCGACGGATCAGTCAACGGCGCTTCCTCGCTCGACGTGCTGTGTCCGGTCAGGTGGGTGATCTCCTTACCTTGGGCGGTGCAGGTCAGCGGTCGATACACCTGATCCCAGGGGCCGAGGATGCGCGCCGGGGGGCATGGTGCAAGCCTGGTGAGCCCGGCCCCGGTGTCGGGGTGGACGAGGAGCAGGCGGACAGTGTCGCCCTCCGGGTCCTGCCAGGGCTGAAGGAGGGCGCGTTCGACGCCGGTGGGCACACGAACGGCAAGGTCGCTGTCCTTGCTCCAGGCCACTGGCCGTTTGCTGGCGGCGAGCATCCGCGTGAACGCGTCGACCACGGCCTGGTCGTGGGGGTGTAGTTCGCCGGGGCCGTGGCCACAGCGGCGGGAGGGTCGCTTCATCGGGTGGGCTCCTGCGCTGGGGTGGGGTGGGTCCAGGGGAGGGTGAGGCCGTCACCGGCGATTCGGGGGACTAGGTGGCCGTGGAGGTGGAACACGGTCTGTGTGGCATCCGGGCCGCAGGAGGTGAGGTAGTTCCACTGGCCGCCCCTCAGCGCAGCGAGTTCGGCGGCCCGCATTTGGACTGTGGCGGAGACGACCGGGTCGACGGTGAAGTCGTTGACGTGGACCTTGGGGATGACTAAGAGGTGGCCCTCGGTGCAGCCGCGTCGGCCGCGGTCGTCCGCACGAGGCAGAAACGCGAGGGCGTCGGCCCACTCGTGGACAATCGTCGCTGGTGCGCCGTCGTGAACGATGGCGCAGAACGGGCAGTCGGCCCGCGGGTACTTACGGGGCACCGGTGGCCGACCGATGTGGCGGTGGGCGACTGCGGTCTGTACGCCGTGGCTGCGCAGGCTGCGGCCGATCTCTTCAGCCAAGGCGGGTGCACGGTGTTTGCCGTACCAGCAGTTCACCAGGACCTGTACGGGCCGGGTGTCGCCGTGGGCGCGGCCAGCGAGCAGGGCGAGCGCCTGGTGGACGGTGTCGTCGACGATCTGGCTGGCGCCAGGGGTAGCCAGGACGTAGTCGCGGACGGCGGGGTCCAGGCCGGTCTGCTGGGCGAGGACGTCCTTCACGTTCGGGTCGTCCGGCGGGTTGAGCAGCGCGTCGGTGACGTTGACGGACAGGACGGCGGCGCGGTGCTGCGCGGGCGGCGGGTCCTGCCAGCGGGCGCCGAAGGAGTCGATGAACGCGTCGGTCACAGGAGCCTCCAGGCTCGTATGGGAGGAGACGTTGGGCGCGGCGCCCGGAAGGACGCCGCGTGGGGGTGGATCAGCGGGCGGGTCGGCCGACGGGCCCAGGCAGCGCGACGCCCCCGTGCGGGTTTCTTCAGCGCGGGGGCGTTTGGTGGGGCGCGCTCCTGACGGTGCAGTCCTCGGAGTAGCGATCAGCTCTCCGGTGAGCGCCGACGGCGGGTGAAAGCCTGTTGAAGGCGGCGCGTCAGACTCTTCCAGCGAGTGGGATGGGCGTGGCGCCAGCCACTGACCTCCAGGTCATACTCGGTCGCGAAGCGCTTGGAGACTCCGCAGGTGCACCGCCATGCGTACGGGAGTGCCTGGCTGTCGTCCTGGGTGGCGGTGACGGTGACGCGCTCGCCGTCGTGGTGGCCGTAGTAGATGGCGATGACGGGTTCGCCGTCGTGGTGGCCGTAGTAGGTGCTGTGCTGGAGCGGGTCACTCATCATGGGTGGTCTCCTGTCCTGCGTGGATGGGCGAGCCTAGGGGCGGGCCGCCCTCCCCGGGTGCAAGGCTGATGCTTCTTCACCGCCCAGTACTCCTGACATTTGGTGTCCTCTCAGTTGGGGCGCTCGGTCCTTCCGGCGCCCGCCGGGTGCGAGAATTCCCTTCAGGCTGTTTTCTGGGAAGCCGGGTTCCAAGGATCTTTGAAACCCGGCGATGCGGGGGTCAGATCGCCGCGATGATGAGCGCCGGGTGCCCCGGGCGTCAGACTGTGAGCGCGGCGAACCCGTCAGCCGTCGAGCTGGATGGTGATGGGACGCCGGGGCCCCGGCGTCCGTGTGGACGGTGCTGCGGTGCGCGGCGAGGCAGGCCACACCGTCCTGGATGGGCAGGCCGCACTCTCCGTCGTCGACGTGCTGGGTCAGTCGCCGACCATGTCGCGGTACTCCTGCGACATGTCCCAGACGAGGGGGCTGAGGAGCTTGTCGGCCTTGCGCAGGAAGACGTTGTGCTCGGTGGCATCGGTCGCCAGGTGAGCCTCGTGGAGGTAGCTCGCGGCGGTCTCCACATCCTCGTGACCGTTGATGCGGGCCATGGAGAAGTTCCGGGCGGCCGTGCCCGCCTGATTGGCGAGGGTGTCGAGGTCGGTGGCCGGGGTCGTCGCTGCGGCGTAGGCGATGTCGTCGGCGTAGCGGCGGATGAGATCTTCGGCGGTGATCGCGGCGGTGGGCATTGTGGTTCTCCTATCGGTGGACCAGGTCGTCGTATTCGACGGCGAAGAGTCGGCGTTGGGGTGTTCTTGCCGGGTACGGGCGGGGGCGGCTCGCCTCCCGTGAGGTGCTGCTGCTGGCTGGCGAGGGCCAGGAGTTCGACGGCGAGGTCCGGCGCGGACAAAATCGTGCGCAGGATCGAGGCGAGGCCGTCGCGATCGGCAGGTGTGCTGTACCGGGTGGAGTGTCCGGGACTGGTCACGGAAGCCGTGGATACGGCTACTGCTGGGCGCCGGCCGCAAGGTGGTGGTGCTCCACCTCGGTCGGGATGCCGCGGCCGGTCAGGACTCGGCGACGGCGTCGCCCACGACCACGGCACGCGCCTGGCCGTGGTCGACGTCCTACAGCGCGAGCGGGAGCCGGGTCGCTGTGCTGTGCGCTTCAGGCTCCGTCTCGTTGTTCGGCTCAGCCTCCGAATCGCGCCGGCGGCGGGTGGCTGGCGGGGCGGCGCTGGGTTCGGGGATCCCCATACGCGAAGCGAGGGCCTGGCGGGCATCCAGGTCGTAGGCAGGATCGTGGACGAAGTCCACGGCCACGCGAAGCTTCCCGCGCAGTTCTTGCAGGTCGTCTTCTGCACTGCGGAGATCCGTGGCCAGGCGTAAGACGTCCGGCTGCCGGATGTGTACCGCAGCTGCCGCTGTGGTGGCGGGTGTGGTCATCCTTGTGGTGCCTCCTTGTTGGGGTGGTGGGGCGTGCCGTGGCTGTCCAGGCGGAAGGCACGCCCCACGCGGGTCCGGGTTGCTCGGTGGCACGGTCGGCCGCCTTGAGCGGCGCCGGGTGTTGGGGCTGGTTCGTCAGGCCGCATCGTGGTCGTGGAGGTCGCGCACGGGGCGCAGCGGGTCGTCACGGAGCCAGCCACCGGGCGCTCTCGGTCAACCCGAAGATGCTGCCCCGGCTGGACGAGCTGGAGGACGACCTGGTCGCCCGACGCGAGCACGCTCTCGCCCAGGGGGCTGGAAGGGCGAGGTCGAAGGCATCGACCTGACCCTGACGTTCCTGCGCTCCAAGCGGTCCCAGGTCCACCGCTCGCAGCAGCTTCCCCCGGTGGACCTGGGTGTTCCTGCTATCCCTCATAGCCGTCTCACACCAGAGTGATCAGCAGCGCGGACACCAGGAGGGCGGTCTGGTGCAGGGCCTGGTCGGTCAGATACATGCCGTTCATCCCGGCCGCCTTCAGCTCCGCGAAGCCCTTGGAGCCGATGTGCTCCAGCAGCCAGCGCACCGGCCAGCGGCGATCGAAGAACGCGTGCGTCACCGCCGAGACGGCGAGTCCGGCCGCCAGGCCGGTCCAGGACATCTGGAGGGGGAGGGCAGCCCAGACCAGTGCCAGCATCACGGCCATGACCAGGTGGTACTGGGCGACGTGTCCAAGGCACGCGCTCCAGCCCCGCCGCGGGCTCGCGCCGTCGGCGACCTCGGCTGCCGACGGCGCCTCCTTGCCCTCGGCCTGGTGGTCGGTCTGCCCGATCACGTGGTCCGCAAGATTGTGGCCGACCGCGAGCACGGCCCACACCGCGCTGAACGTCGCCAGGGTGGCGACCTGATCCAGATTCGTCATTGTTCCCCCTCGTCCTCGGCGCCTTTGTGGATCGCGCGGGCCATTCCCTCGAAGGCATCGAGCGCGCGGGAGTCGAAGCGTCCATGCTGGGCCTGGATGTCCTTGCCGAGCTGGTCGTAAAGGTGGGTGGCGTTGCGGTACCTGCCCTGCTCTTCGGCTTGCGCGGCCTCGGCCATCCGGCGCTCGACTTCTGCTTCTGTGAGGTCCTGGTGGCTCATCGAGCAACCGCCGACTTGGTGCAGAGAAGGTCCAGTTCCATCAGGACAGTGCCCCCAAGGGGGGCGAGCAGGGCCAGGCGATCGGTGACGGTGGGGCGGCTGTGCTTCATCGGGAGTTCTCTCCTGTGGTGAGGCTGAGCCCAGGGCGGGCCTTGGGTGGCCGGCGTGGACTGTCCGGCTCTCCTCACCACCCGTGCGGTGACGGGTGGATCGGGCAGCGCGTCAGGCCGCGTTGTGGTCGGGGAGGTCGCATGCGAGGCACAGCGGGTCGTCGAGGAGCTGGCCCGTCTGGCCGGTGTAGACGTGCAGCAGGTCGCGGGCGTCCGTGACCCTGGCCCATAGGCCGCGGCCGCAGACCGGGCAGGTCTCGCCGTCGAGACGCGCCTGCCAGTGGTGATCGAATGGGTCGCCCTCGTCTGACCAGCGCACGGTGATGGTGCGCTCGGCGACGGTAAAGGTGCCGCGGGAGTCCTCGCTGCCGGTGTCGAAAGCGAAGACGGCAGCAAGGTCCGGGCCGAACGTGGCGCGGACGTCGGCGAGCGGGTCGAGGCCGGTGGCCGCGGAGCGCTCCAGGAGCATCCGCATCAGGTCCAGGCTGTCGGCATCGTGGACCTGGTCGAAGCCCTCATCCAGCAGCTGCTGCGCGCTGGGTACGCCCTGGTGCTGCCACGCGACGGAGTTCGGCGGGACCTGCAGGTGATCAGGCCGCTGTGCTTGCCGGGCCTGGCAGACGGACAGCGAGGTCCGGGCCACGATCGCCACAGCAGGCAAACCATGGCTGTGGGCTCGTGCGATCAGGCCGGCGCGGACGGCCTCCTCGGCGTTGGTCGCGTCGATCACCGTGGGCAGAAGGTGCTCGAGGCGGCCGGCGAGCGCGGCGTTGAAAACGCGGACCGCGGCCGGAGTCGCCGACTGCAGCCCGGCGTTGCCTGCGACTCGCGCGCGGCAGGCGTCCAGCGACAGGCGCCAGCTGCGGGGGAACGCCGCGGCGATGCGGGTCTTTCCGCTGCCAGCAGCACCAATGATCACGTACACGCCGGCTTCGGGGAGCGGCAGGGCGGAATCCATCAGGTGCTCTCCTTGGGAGTGAGGGTGAGCAGCCGGCCGATCCGTACGGCGGTGTGTCCGGCATGGGCGTCGCTTGGCGGCAGGTGGATGGTGCGGTACGGGCCGATCGCCCATGCGGCCGCGGGCAGGTCGACGGCGGCCGGGCGGAGTATCAGCCGGGGCTCCAGGGCGGTGGTGAGCAGGTAGAGGGCGAGGCGGCAGTCGTAGCGGTCTGCGGATTCGTTGCCCTGGGGCGGTGTGGCGGCGGCTGCGTACTCCCACAGGGGCCGGGTCGCGGTGCCGGGCTCGGAGTAGCGGGTGGCCGGCTGGTGCAGGCCCCACTCCGGGTTGAGGTCCGGGTGGTCGGGGGCGGTGGTGGCGATGATCGCCGCGCGGCCGCCGCCCGGCAGGGGCTGGGTGGTGTAGAGCAGGATGTAGGCGCCCCAGCCGAGGGTGGCGCCTCCGCCGGTCCGGGCGAGCGTGACGCGGCCACTACCGGTCAACGGCTCCTGTACGGCGGCCCGTCCGGCGGCGCTCGTGGTGCCCGGCGCGCGTCGGCGGCCGGTCGTGCGTGCGGCGCTCACTGGACCCCGTACCAGTGGGTGAGTTGGTAGGACTCGAGGATGGACAGTCCCAGCGTTTCCTGCTGTCCGTTCTCGTCCTCGGCCAGGAACTCGCCTCCGTCCCGGCGGACTACGTACAGCTGCGCGGGGAACAGGTCGGGGTCGGCGTCCGGCCGCAGGTTCCACTGCTGTCCGCCGGCGGCGAGGGTCCACGGGTCACTGGCGGCCACGGCCTGGGACACCATGCGCTCGGCCGTCTCGTGCGGCAGCAGGTCCTGGGTGATCAGGGCCTCGATGTGTGTGTTGAGGAACTGCACGGCGCAGGCGGGGCCGATGAGGCAGTTGAGGGTGATCGGATCAGGCATGATGGTCTCTCCTTCCCGCCCCAGTGATCGGGGCGGGTATGGGGCCGGGGTGGCCGTGAGTGCAGCCACACGAGGCGGCCACCCCGGGCATGAAGAGGGCCCTGCCGTTCTGGCAGGGCCCGACGTTTTGGGGATCCCCGGTCAGGTCAGGGCGACGGAGAAGTCACGGGTCTGGAAGGCGACCGCACGCATGTCGTAGGACGCGTCCGGGGTGGCGCAGCCGACAACGCCAAGAACCCTGCCGATCCTGAGTTCGTCCCCGCGGCCGTTCGTGACCTCGTCGCTGAAGTGGACGACCGCGGATCCGCTCGCGTCGGCAATCGTCACCTGGCAGTGCCCGGTGTGCCGGGTGTAGTCCATGCCGGTGATCAAGCCCTGCAGGTGCACCAGGGCCCTCTCCGGCACGGCCTGCAGGGCCGCGACGATGTCGGTGGAAGGCGCCGGCGCGGCGGGGAAGCGCTGCGGCAGTAGGGCCTGGTCGGCCTTGACGGCGGCGGGCTGTGTCACGTGGGGCTCCTGTCGAGGTGTGGCCGCCGCGCTCGGGGCGGCCTGTGGGAATGGGCTTTGACGTTCATGGCGCCCGGGAGTGGTCATCGGGTCACCTGGATCTCGTGTGGCGGTACGTCGGCGGCGAGTTGACCGTGAGGCTCGCGGAGCCGGGCCGGGGCGAGGCGGGTCAGACGGGCGGCGACGTTTCTGCTGTGACCACCCGGCGGCGCGGCTGGTGCTGAGCGATGCACTGGCGGCCGGCCTCAGTGATGCGGACCGGAGCGTCGTCGCTCCCGCTGTCGGTCACCAGGCCATTGCCGGTGAGCGGGTAGAACGTGCGCTGGCTGACGATGTAGCTGGTACCGACGAGTCGGTATCGGCCGCGGGGCAGCCATTCGAAGGGCACACCGTCGCCTTGATCGTGCTGCGCAATCGTGCGCAGGAGCTTTTCGGAGGCTGGCTTCAGAGTGGTCATCGGGTCTCCTGGTAGGTGGCGATGTCAGGCAGGGTCGTGATGCGGCGGCCGTCGCGTTGCCAGCGCGGCCAGCGGATGCGGGAGCGCCAGCGGCGGATGGGGCCGGGTCGGGGTCTCGACGTCCAGGGCGAGCTTGCCGCCGCTGGCCGGGTCTGGACGGAGGGCGCGGCGGCGCTTTGGGCCGAGGCCGACGGCGATGCTCTCGGGGTCCTGGAGCGGCCGGCCGCACGAGCGGCGTAGGGCGGTCATCGTCGGCCGACTTCCCAGCAGTCGGGGCAGGGGTCCCGTCCGTCCCGAGTGCGGTGCCGTGGGGGTGGCCCTGTCTGTGCTGGTCGTGGCGGAACACCACTACGCCCCGGCCGAGGAGGGCCGGGGCTGCACGGAGGAACGCCTCGTCCTGCAGGACGGTCAGGACGCGACCGCCTTCAGGACGGTCACGTGGCTCCTTCCAAGCACCAGCAGGTGTCCTGCTCTGTTTGGCGTTGCTGTTCGAAGGCGTGAATCGAGTCGTAGATCTGGCAGTCTGTTGGTGGCCTGTGCCAGATCCTCGCCCGGTGGTCGACCAGGTCGACCATGGCTCCTTTGGCGACGCACTGCGGGTTGTCGCACTCGGCCGTGCCGTCGTGGTGGTAGACGCACGTGCCCGCGCAGAAGAAGAACCGGATGCGGCCCGGTTCGGCTGCCGCCCATTTCCTGTCGTACAAGGTGAGCGATCCGTAGCAGCTTCGTCGGGTGTGGAAGACGGCGCTGTCGTCGCCGAGGTCGGGGCGGATGAGGTTCGGGCCGGGGAATGTGAACGACTTCTGCCGTTTGGTGATCGGTTCGCGGCAGCCGTGGCAGGAGCCGGGCAGGATCGCCATATCCGCGGCCATGCGTTCGGTGGCGCGCTCCATGACTCGCTCGTTGTGAACGTGGCGGCACGGCGGGAGCTCGAAGCACTTGTGGCACACGGCGTAGTGCCCGGGCAGGACGTCCCAGAGGTGGCCAGCTGGGGCCACGGTGCTGTGAAGGCGGTCGCTTGCGTTGGGGCCCTCGAACAGCCCGCTGACCTTGTACGGGCGCGACCACCACTGGTCGGGGTCGGGCATGCCCTGCTCACGCCAGGCAGTGACGAACTTGTCGGGCCACTGGTCGGTGGGCAGGGAGGTGACGCGGTCGATGCGGAACGGCCGCCGGTCGGCGATGACGATGATGCCGGTGGCTAGTTTGGTGGTGCATTGGTGGCTGGTCGGCTGGCCGGAGTACCAGCGGTCCAGGGGAATCACGATGGGCTCGGCCACGGTCACGCCTCCTGAATCTGGGTTCGAGCGTCGTGGTTGGTGTGCTCGAGGTAGGCGGTGTACGCGCGCTCGGCGAACCACCAGCCAGCGGGAGTGTGCCGCTTCGGCCGCCATGGTCGCGGCTCGACCAGCGTCTCGAGGGTGCCGTCGTCATGCTCGAGGAGGAGTCCGATGCCGTAGAAGTCAAAGTCGAACTCCCGCTGCTGATATCGCACAGTCAACCGGCGGATAATGACCTGCCGCGCGCAGAACGGCGTGAACCTCGAGGCGGAGTTCAGCGCCAGTGTCGACGCAGATTTCGCACGGACGGTGGCCATGACGACGCGGCAGGGCCGGATGGCGTGACGGGTCACCTGGCCGTTGTGGATGGTGCAGATCGCAGCCGGGACCCGGCGCACATACGTTCGCTGCTCCTTGGTGAGGCTGGCGAGCGGCACGGGAATGCCCTCCGGGAGGGCCATGAGGTGGCTGAGACCGCCGAAGCCGTACCCGGTGACGGGCCCGATTCCGTCGGCCTGACGCCGCTGGTGCTCCGTGTGGTCGATCTCGAGGTGGATGGTGGCGCCGCCGTAGCCGGAGAAAGACGGCACCTGCACCGCTTTGGGGCCGGTCATGCGGCTACCTCTGCGAGCTGGGCGTGGACGGCGGCGAGGACGTCGTCGGACGGGGTCCACAGGCCCAGTTGCCCGGGAACGTCGAGGATCGGGGGGAGCGGTCGGGCGTTGGCGAGCTGCCAGTGGAAGTAGCCGGTCATGCCCCATGGGGCGCAGCACCCGCTGTCGACGTGGACGCCGACGAGCCGGACGGTGCCGATGATGGCCATGCGGGTGTCGGGCCGTTGCTCCCAGTCCACGTCCTTGCCGAGCGGGTGAAAAGCCTTCCCGGCGTGGATGAGGATCGTCGACCCGACGTGGCCTTTCGGGATGGGCGTCGGCCGGTTCTCGGTGCCCTTGAGGCCGTCACGAGGGTGACCGTGGATGATGGCGTCGGCGAACGGCTGACGTACAGTCAAGGCCCTCACTGGTGGACCTCCAGGGGCGTGGTCAGCTCGGTCCGGGCGCTGGCGTTCCTGACCGTCCAGCCGTTCCGGATCTCGTCAGCGAGTCGGTCGAGGAGTTCCGTCCAAGCAGCGAGCTTCTTCTCGTAGCCCTGCCGGTCGGCGTCCAGCTTTGCGGCGTGCTCGGGTTGCTCGTCTCGCCACCGGTCGATGCCCGTGACAGCGCAGTGGATCAGGTTGTGGAAGGCCCCAACGCGTTCTGCTGCGGTGCCGATCATCAGATGCGGCTGGGCCCATGTGTCGAGGACGAGGGGAGCACCATGCTCGGCGACATCGCGGGCGTGGGAGTCGGGCTGGGAGAAGTGGGCGCCGTCGAGGGTGTCGTAGTAATTGCCGTCGCGGCCCATATGCATGGTCCACCGGATGGTGGCGCGGAGGCGCCCGTGCTGGTCCCGGAGAGCGCCTGGTACGCCGTGGCGAGTGCCCCAGTCGGTACTCCAGCCGTCGGGGAGGGTGACGTGCACGAGTTGCTTGTCGCTGGGGACGCGGGCTCCGATCTTGCCGCCCCATGGGAGGAGATCGTGGGCCTCGGCGTAGGGGAACTTGATCGTCTGTCGAGTCAACGCGGTGGTCATGAGGTGGCTCCCGAGGGGTAGATGGGGGTCTCCCAGAACTGGACCTGGACGTCGGACTGCACACTGTTGGGTGGGGTCCACCCGAGTTGCCCGGTCGCGGGCACGGGCCTGGCCAGGGCGCTGACATTGCGCGGCCCCCAGTGCCGTAGCCGGTCATGCCCCACGGTGCGAAGCCAAGAGCGCTCGGCGGCGGGGGACCGCGCACTGCGGGCAGTCGCACAGGTATCGGCAGGACCGGTCCGCGAGCCACACCGCGACGTACAGCGGCCCGGTGCGCTGGGGGCTGTGGGGGGCCGGGAGGCGCAGGTGCGTCTCCGGCCGGGGAGCGAACGGGCCGTGCTGGCCTGCCCATGGCGTCTGCCGCAGTTCGCGGCACTGGCTGTGGCGGCCCGCCCGGCAGAGCGTGCACGTCATCTGGCAGGCGCAGCGCGGTTCCCAGTTCTGGTCCGGGTCGCACCAAGCAGTCTCGTTGGCCAGGTGGTAGTCGGCGATGACGTGCTGAGCGATCCAGGCCACCGCGGCCTTGCTCATCGGCTCCATTGGCTGGCGGCCTTTGATGTGCGCCACGGTCGTCGGGCCGACTGCGGCCGGGGTGGTGTGCTTCTCCTTGACGGTGGCGGGCTGCTCCTGGTGCTCCTCCTCGGAGAACTCGAAGCCGAGCTGCAGCCCGCCGTTCATCTGGAAATCGACCGGCTTGCGGGTCATGCAAGGACCTCCTGCAGCTTGGCGGCCCGGTCGATGGTCTTCGCACTGTGGAACAACACGGGGCCGCGGTACGCCGTCGGCCACACCCTCTTCTCCACGCGCTTGTCGGCGTGCGCGATGGCCGCCGCCCAGGGCTGGCGGATGGTCAGGGCCCGGATCACCGGTCACCGCTCCTGTCGAGGTCGGCGGATTCCAGCTCGGAGATGCGCGCGTGGGCCTGCGCGAGTTGCTCGATCAGCCACTGCATATCGGTGGGCGCGTTGGCAAAGAACTCGCCGGCGAGCAGCTTGATGGCGCCGCTGGTGCCCAGGACGACGATCGGCTGGCCGTCGGCGTCTTCGATGAGGCCGGCGTCCCCGTCCCGCTGTCGTAGACCGTGGTGCGGCAGGGCCTGGACGCGGGCCTTGATTGCGGCCAGACGAGCGGTAGCGGTGTCGTTCACAGTGCTCTCCGTCAGTACTCGAGGCGGATGGTCGTTGCCGGGCGTCAGCACGCGCCTTCGGCCACGGCTGCGTGGGGCTCGTGGTCGACCGCGGTCTCGCGGGTGGTGTCGGGTGTGGAAACCACGCGCAGATGCCGGTCGTGCTCGCCGAACTCCCAGCCGCCCAAAGCGGCCAGGAGGACCCGGCAGTGTTCTTCGGCGACCGGTGCGGGGGTGGGTGTCCAGGTCGGGGGGCGGTGCTCCGGCCGGGGCCTCGCGCCGCCGAAGGTCCCGGTGGGTAGCTCCTCTGCTAGCAGCCGCTCCAGCGGGGTCACGGCCCGGCCTCCGGCGTCTTGGCCGCCCGATGGGCGGCAAGGGCGCGGCGGCGGACCAGGGTACGGCGGTCGGTCCATGCGGCCGCGGCGGCGGCCGGCGGGGTGCCGCGCAGAGCCTCGCCGTAGAGCCATAAGTCGTGCTGGGTGTCGGAGGCCGGGGTGGCGTATCCGGCGGCGGTGAGCGCCTGCCAGGTCTCGGGCGTGTGCTGGCAGGCGCAGGTCTGGCACAGCGGCTGGGCGATGGGCTGCTCCGTGGCCGTGGTGCATTCGCTACTGCAGGGCAGCGCGGGGGTGCAGCCGCACGCGAAGCAGCCCACCGGGCCGACGCCGCGGCGCAGGTGCCGCTCTTTGTAGAGGCTGACGCGGTAGACGTCAGCGCTCGGCCAGCGGGTGGCGCAGTAGCGGCAGCGGTGGACCCGTGTGGGCTCGGGCCGGCCGGAGAGGTGAGCGATGTCGCTGGTGCGGCTGGCCCGTCCGCAGGCGGAGCACTCCTCCTGGACGGCGATGTCTTCCGCCGTCAGCGATTCGACGTCGACGAGGATGACGGGCTGGGAGTGCTGCGCGTCGAGGGCGGTCTCCTCGATGCGCCAGGGGTAGTCGCCGCCGTCGGGGACAGCACGCGCCCAGGTGCGTCGGACCCCGCGGAGCAGGTCTTGGGGCCCGGAGCCGGGGAGGATGTGCTGGCCGTAGATGACCCGGTAGTAGGCGGAAGTGACAGCCAGAATCGTCCGCTGATCCGGGCTCCCGAGCATGAGCAGCGCGTCGTCCTGCTGGCCGATCGCGAGGACGGGCGTGCCGTGGAGGAGGTCGAAGTCCCCGGATCAATACAGCGGGAACGGCTGTTGATCATGATCGAGGGTGCTGGTCATGGAGTCTCCGTTCGAGCTCGGTCGAGAGGTGCGTCCGTCGTCGCGCCTGCTCGCGGGCATGCCAAGGCCGCGGAGCGGCATGGGCGGGTAAGTGCATCCAGGCCCGCCTGATCGGCGGGCGAGGCGGCGGTCAGGCGGCGCGGAAGTAGCGGGCAGCGACGTCCATGAATTCGTCGTGCGCCACCATCGCGGCATGGCGAGCTGCGGTCAGCCTGTCCTTCGCGGCCTCACGGGTCCCGGCTTCGGCCAGGTCGCCAGTGTTGGGGAACACGTCACGCATGGCGTAGGTCAGCGTGATCATGTGTGTGGCGGCGTCGCGTACTTCCTGGTCCTCGATGAGGACGCGGAGCATGGTCAGTGGTGCGTCGATGGCGGAGCGGGTGGTGTGGCTTGTGTCCCGCAGGGCCTCGATTCGCTCAGCCGGGCGGCCCTTGACCAGCGCATCGCCGCGCTTCCACATCGCGGTGCGGTGTTTGCTGACGGCGGCGGCCAGGTCCGTGAAGGCTCTCAGGCGGTCACGGCGTACCGCCTCGCGGTGGCTGGCTTCCATGGCCCGCTCGGCGGCCCGTTCTTGGGCGCGTCCGCTGACGATGGCGCCGAGTAGCGTGCCGAGCACGGCGATGGCACCCGCCAGCACCGTCTCCATGGGGGTTTCTCCTGTCGTCGAAGTGTCCCCGGGATGTCCTGCGCAGTGCCCGAGCCGGGGAGGGCCGGGACCCTGCGGGCAACCCGTCAAACTGCAGCGTTTCTCCGGGGCGGCCGGGCCTGGGATGCCGGCGGCCGCCCCGGGCGCTTCAGCGGCCGTCGGCCGTGCGGGCGGTGGTGCGGGCACGTGCGACCTCCTCCAGTCGTCGGTGGACAGCGCCGCGCCCCGCCGACACCAAGGGGGTGTCGGCGGGGCGCGGTGTGGCTCGGTCGCAGCGAGCGGTCCGGCTGGTTGGGGTGGGCTCCGGCGCTGTGCGTGCCGCGCCCGCGCCATGTGGGGCACAACGCCCTGCCGGACACTGGTTGGCTACTTCGCCCGTGTAGCGAGGGCAGCTGATACCGGCTACGGCGCGCCACCCGTATGGGAAGCGCGCCGTTATGTGACAGCGTGTTACGCGGCCTGCTCGTCACTGACGGCCGGCGCCGGCCCCAGGGCCACCTTCGAGGACTTCCCCTCCGTGATCCGGTGGATCTTCCCTGCGGCCTCCAGGGACTTCAGGTTGTTGGCGAAGGTCGACTCCTTCAGGCCGGTGGCCGCCAGGAGCTGGCCGCGGTCCACGTAGTCGATGTCCTCCGGGTCGACCTCGTCTCCCTCGTCCAAGGCGTCGACGTACAGGGGGTCGGACTCGTCGCGGAGCGCGTGCAGGATCTTCTCCGCGGCGGTACGCTCCTTCGCCTTCGGGAGGTCGACGCCGGCGAAGCTGGTCCCCGCCTCCCCCGTCTCCGCGCCGTCCTCGTCGCCTTCGCCCTTCTCCTCGAAGCCGGGGATGGGGGTCATGGCGCGCTCCTCCATTTCGGCCTCGTCGCCCCACCACGGGACGTCAAGGGGCACCGCAATCTCGTCGGGCCGGATGTACGGGGTGGCGTCCTCCAGGGTGTCGAAGCGCATCATGCCGGCACGCCCGCCCGGGGCCGCGACGTAGCCCAGGCCGAAGGTACGGCGGGGGTCGCCCTCCTCCACGCTCGGGTCGTAGATCAGCGAATCGTCCTCGTCGACCCACACCGCGGGGATCAGGGAGGGGTCCAGGCCCTCGAAGCCTTCGGGGAGGTCGCCCAAGTTCACCTGGTCACTGTCGGTGCGAAGGATGATCCAAGTCCCGCCGGCCAGGAGGTTGGCGCGGATCGCTTGCTCCCCGCCGATCTGGTCCAGGTTCACGGTCTGATTCGCCAGGACCCAGGGGAGGCCCAGGGAGCGGCCCAGGCTGGCGCCGTCCTTGACGATCTTCACGGCCTCCTTGCGGTTGACGACCCCGGGGCCCAGCTTCTGGGCGGCCTCGTCCAGGATCGTGGCGCAGTACGGCCGCAACTTCGAGGGCTGGAAGTTCTTCAGCTCCAGGCGCGCGGCCTCCTCGATCCGGTGCTGAAGGACCCACCAGGACAGGCGCATGGCGCCCAGCGCGTCGTAGTTGCCCAGGCCGGAGTACGCGGCCATGCGCGGAATCGCGGGGTTGGACGCTCCCTTGGGGTCCGCGTAAATCTGCGCCATGCCGTTGGCGTGGTAGGCCAGCGAAATGATCTGGAGGCCGCCGCCCTTGCCGGAGCCGGTGGTCCCCGCCACGACGACGTGGAGGGCGCCCAGCTTCGGGTCGAACAGCTGGAGGCGCGCGGGGTAGCCGGAGACGATCTTCCCGACGTTGGCCCAGCCACCTGGGGTCGCTTTCAGTGATTCCAGGCCCTCGAAGAGGTGGCCGGCCTCCAGGGGGTTGGAGTCCATCACGCGGACGATCGCCTGGCGGGGGTTGCGCTTCGGCTCGTAGGAGACGAGGTCGATCGACCGGCGGAGCGCGCCGGCCAGCGCGCCCAGGTCCACGGTGCGCGGGAGCGCGTCCAGGTCGTCGTCGGCCTCCACGAGGGCGGACTGGCCCTTCGTGTTGGGGTCCTGCTCCACCTTGACCAGGTGGGTCTTCGGCAGGACGCGCTTTTGGACGCGCTTCCAGGCCCCTTCGAGGGTGTTCGGGTCCAGTTCCGTGGGCTGGACGTAGGAAACGGTGATCAGCGCTTCACCGGCGTGGTCGCCGTGCTGGATCTTGATCCAGGCGGGATTCACGCGGTACACGCTGGAGACGGCCTCCTTCGTGACGTTCACGGACGCGCCGGCAGGCGCGATGATCCGCCCGGTCCAGTACGTCATGTACACCGTGACGTCGGTCAAGACCTGGTGGCGGTGCTGGCCCTTGTCGGGGTCGGAGATCGTCCGCTCCCAGGCGGCCATGATCTTCTCCGCCGGTGTGAGCGGGGGCGGCGCCCCGGTGTTCGCCTCCGCGGTCGGCGCCTGCTGCTGGACGGCCACCTGGTGCTTGCCGAAGACGCGGCGGAGCCGGTACCCGATCAGGCCGACCGCGGCCCACCAGCCCAGCGACAGGATCCCGGGTACGGAGACGGGATCGAGGACGCCGGCCATCAGCATGTCGACGCCCTCCCCGCCTTCGGCCAGGCCCAGCGCCAGGGACATTCCCGTGGTGATCGTGGAGATCCCCATGGTGTCGCGGTGCGCTCGGGCAATGTCGATTCCGGGGAGCGCGTTCGCCCAGCGGCCCAGGCGGTTCATGTAGTTGGCGCCAGCGAAGGTCGCGCCGGCCAGGAAGCTGGCGCCGGCCGCCGCCGCCGCGTTCGGGTCCAGCGCAGGGGCCAGGAGGCCGGCCCCGATGGGGAGGACTACCTGGGCGATGGCCGCGGCGCGCTCCGCCGGCTGGGCGTTCGGCACGGTCTGAAGGGTCGTAGACATCGGGGACACTCCTCCTGGATCCGGGTGATCCACGCAAAGGCGCCCGTACCGGGGGTCGGTCCCGGTACGGGCGCGTGGGGTGGTGTGGTGTTCGGTTACTCCTGCTCGAACCAGTCGCGGCTGACCTTCTCCAGGTCGGTCACGTTCGAGCGGTCGAAGGCTTCCTGGAAACCGGCGTGGGTGGTGCGGGCCTGGTCGCCGACCGCGGCGGCGGCCTTCGACGTGTCCTGGGCCTTCGCCGCGTACTGGATCGCGCCCCCCGACACGCCCCGGATGACCTTCGCCAGCTCCTGGCATTCGGAACGGGAGTCGGGGTCGACCGACTTCCCGGCCAGGGCCTCCGCGTCGGTCACGGTGTCGTCTGCCAGTTCCTTGATGTTGTCCGCGGCCTTCTTCACGGACTCCGCGTTTCGGGCCAGCGCCTTCTCCTTGGCCCCGACCTTCGCCACGAGCGCCTTGTACGTCAATTCCGCCATGATCAGCTCCTCCCGGTCGTCACGCGGCGGTCGCGTACGAACCCTTGTCGTTGTAGAACTTCAGCTCCGCCGGCTTCGTCTCGCCGGAGTCCACGACGGCCTTGTACAGCGGGGCGTACCGGGTGTCGATGTTGGTCCGCACGACCTTGCACATTTCCGCGGCGCGCTTCGCCTGTTTGTGGAGTTCGGCGGCCTCTGTCGCCTGGTTCTTCGCGGCCTCCACCAGCTTGGACAGCTTCTCCGCGACCTTCTCCCCGCCCTTGACGTTCTTGGCCTGCTCCATCAGCTTCTGGCAGTCTTCGGCTTCCTTCTCCGCGGCCTTCTCCAGGTGCTTGCACGCCTCCGCGATTTTGATCAGGTGGGTCTCCTTGGCCTCCAGCTTCCGCTCGTACTGCTTGAAGTTGCGGAGTTCCTTCCGGCTGATCGACCCGCGGGCGCCGTCGGTGCCCAGGGTCAAGGTGTTGGCGTCGATCGCCTTCACCATCAGCGGCTTTACGTCGGTGCTCACTCCGTCGTCTCCCTCGTCGGTCGTGATGACGACGGTCCGGCCGTCGCCCGTGGTCGCGGTGATCGGGGCCGGCTTCGTCTTGCCCTCCGGCTTGTCGCCGGCCAGCTTCTGCTGGCCGTCCTTGCCGACCTGCTGCTTGCGGTGATCGTCGCGAGCCTTGTCCAGGCGCACGTGTTCCTTCGCGTTCTCCGCCTTCTTGTCGTCCCATCCGTCTTTGGCGCCTTTCGCGTACGCCTTGACGTGGTCGACTCCGTTCCGGATCGCGCTCCCATTGCCGTGGCCGATGTCCCGGGACTTCTCCAGCGGGGTGCGGCGGTCGACTCCGTCCTGGCAGTGGCCGGCCCTCGCGCCCTTCTCGCCTGCACCCGACCCGGAGCCGGATCCGCCGCCGGAGCCGGACGAGCCAACTCCGCCGGCCTTTCCGTCCTTTCCGGCCGCGCCCTGCTTCCCGGACCCGCCGCCGCTGGCGCCGGCGCGGCTGTCCTTCGAGCCCTTCCCAGACCCTTCGCCGGAGTCGGAGGAGCCGGTGTTCTTTCCGGACCCTCCGGACGCGCCGCCCGATCCGCTCGAGCCGGACGCGCCCCTACCGCCACTGTTGTTCTTGTGGTCCTTACCGCCGCCGACCTGCTGCTTTCCGCCGCCCGATCCGCCGGATCCGGAACTCCCGGAGCCACCGGATGAGCCGGACGAGCCGTGGCCGCCGCCGGATCCTCCGCCCGATCCACGCCCGCCGGCGCCGCTCGAGCCATTCCCAGCCGAATTCCGCTGGGTCTTTCCGCCGGAATTCCCGCCGGAATTCCCGCCGGTACTTCCGCTGGAATTCCGTCCCCCTCCTCCAGCCCCTCCGGAGCCGTTCCGAGAAGGGAGTCCGCCCGACTTCATGACCGTGGTGGTCCGGGCCTCCTTGACCTGGTGCGCCTGGGCCCTGGCCTTCTCCAGGTCCAGGCGTTTGTTCGTAGTCCCGCCGCCCTTCGCCCAGCGCTGAGCCATGGCCAGACCGAACTCCTTGATCACGCTCCGCTTGTGCTTCACGCCAGCCGCGTCGGACCCCTTGCCGACGACGTCGTCGGCGGCGCGGTACGTGGCGCTGGAGGCCCCGGGCGCGGACCGGTCCAGGGCACCGTCCGCCTTAGCGGTGGGATCGTCACCGGCCGGCCGCGCGGCGGAGGGGTCGGCGGTGGGTCGGGCCGGCTCGATCGCGGCCAGCCAGCCGGGGGTGGATCCGGTCCCGGTCACCGGCGCCGGCCCGCCGCTGGCGGCCGGTGTCGCAGGCGGATCCGGTGGTCCGGGGACCGCGGGGGGCGCCGTATCGGTCGACATATCTCATTCCCCTTTCTCGTGTACCACCAGCGACCACTGGCGCTTCGAATTGCTGACGAGACCGGCGCTCTTGAGCTGGGAGAGCTTCACGGCCAGATGGGGCGCGGAAATGCCGGTCGCCGTGGCTACCTCATTCACCGTCATCGGGGCGCTGCTGGCCTCCAGAGCGGCCAGGATCTTCTCCTTTACCGTGGGTGTTGATGGGGATCGCTTCTGACTTTCCCGGAGTTCTTCCAGTCCTTCCGCGGATGGGAATAGCCCTTCGTCCCGGAGGGCCTGAACCGCGTCGGTGACCATATGGATGGGGTTCGCCTCTCCGAAGTCGAACCACTCTCCGATCCCACGGAACCGCTTCAGGTGATCGTGGATCAGCCCCTCCAGGAGGCGCCCGCCCTCGATGGTCGTCAGGATCCGGAGGGGGTTCGGGTTGCCCGATTGCAGTTCCGCCAGGCGGTTGCGCGCGTTGCGCGCCGAGCCGATCTTTACTCGTCGGTCGGCCGCGGATCCGATCACGTAGACCACGCCGTGCGCGTTGCTCCGGCCGGTCCTGTCGTGCCGCATGTGCTCCCTCGATCGTTACTTAGGGTGGTTACTCCTTACCTGCTTCCCGGGCCGAGAGAGCGCACAGGACGCCCTCAGGGGGCGCCTCTTCGCTGTTCAGGCGATCGGGAGTAGGTAAGGAGTAACCACCTCAACTACGGTGTGTTACGAGCTGGCGGCCTTCTTGCCCTTGTTCGCGGCCACCGCGATGACCAGGGCGCCGCCGGCGACGAGGCCCAGCAGGGTGGCGGAGTTGATCCCCCCGCCATCGCTCCCGTTGGCGTCCTTCGAGGAGCCGGCCGCGGCCATGTCGGAGCCGTCCATGTCCGCGTCGTACTGCTGCTTGCAATCCGCGATCACGTCGGACTTCGAGGGCGATCCGTACCCCTTGCCGACGAGGTCGGAGGAGTCCTTCACGCACTGGTTCACGCTGGCCTGGCGGGCGGCGGCAGTTGCCTTGTCGGACTTCTCGTCCTTCGCCTTCGCCTCGTTCCGGATCCGCAGCTCCTCCAGTTCCAGTTTCTTCATCTGGATCTCCAGCGCCGCGGCCTCCTTGCGGTCGGCCTCCACGTCGGCGGAGTGGACGTTCCACCAGATGGTTCCGCCGCCCACGATCGCGACGCCGGCCACTGCGATGGCGACCTTTCCGCGGCGCGTCAGGCCGGACTTCTGGGTCTTTACGACCGGGGTTCCGTACGCGTTGACGTCCTCGTACGGATCGACATTTCCGAAGGCCATCCCCTGGTTGATTCCCTGGGAAATGCCCTGGAACGCTGCCTCCTCTTCGGGGGTCATTTCAGTCTCCGTTCTTCCGTGCGATGTCGGAGGCGTGGGAGATCATCGCCCGAACGCCTTCGAAGGCGTTGTGAGAAAGGTCATTCCAGGCCCAGAACTTCATATCGACGCCCTGGCGATGAAGGGCGGACTGAAGGTAATTGACGGCCTTACCGCGACCGATAGGAGAGACGTGCCCGGTGGATTCCAGGAACGTCTGGGCACCGCGAATGCACATCTTTCCCGTGGGGCTGAAGTCAAAGGACTGACACCAGCCGTAGCGCTCCAGTACCTGGATTACCTGGACCAGGTGGAACGAGGGCTTCAGGGGGCGCGGCTCCACCCAAAGGCCCAGGTCGGCCATTTGGGCCCGGACCGCCTTCGGGATTAGCCGCTGGCCCCAGGTCGGAGGGTCCGGCGCCCAGATCGCCAGGGCCGGCGGGATGACCTCCGGCGGTGCCAGGCGGGGGGAAGGCGAAGGCCCCTGCTGATCTCGTTTCAGCGGGGGCCTTCGTGGTGCCTGAAGCCGTTCAGGCACCACCGTCTCCGGACGTGCCGGAGACGATGTGTTGGTCTCGGTCATGCGAAAAGACCTCCAGGTCTCGGGGGTGGAAGGGGGAGAGAGTCCGTGTCCCCGAGGCTGTTGCGCGGGGTGGGGCGGTACTCGGTTCGTGCCTGGCCCGCTGTCCCCGCTCGGGGCAGGGGTGCGGGCGAGCGGCCTGTCGGCCGTGGCCGTCACCGGAGCGCGCTCGGTGCGCGAGCGCGGTCCGGTGGCGACTATGAGCGGCAGGACGGTTGTGCGGGCGGTCCAGTCAGCGGACCGTGTGCTGCTTGAGGGCGACGGCGATCTGTCCGGCGCGGTCCGTGGCGATGGAGCCGCCCTCGGCTCGGACCGCCTTGGCGATGTTGGTCCGGTTCAGCGGCTCGTTCGCGGTCCGGAGCCGGTCCAGCACGGTCCGCTCCAGGTCCGTGAGCGTGATGACCGTGCGGTCCGGACCGCCTTCCTCGTTCCGGTCCGGACCGCTTGCGCTGTCCGGCGCCTCCTGGTCGGCTGGTCCGGTGCGGTCCGCGTCCTGCGGTCCGGGAGCGGCGTCGGTGGTCCGGACCGTCACCCTGCGCGTGCCCGCCGCGCTCTGGGTGGCGGGCACGGTCCGAGGTCCACGGTCCGGACCGGGGCCGGTCGGCAGGTCAGCGCTCTGCGGTCCGGCCGGACCGGCCTCCAGGGCGAGCGCCGGTCCGCCGGTCCGGTCCGTGGCTCCTGTGGTCCGGACCGGGCCATGGACCGCCTTCCGGTCGGCCGGACCGGACCGGACCGCGTACCCGCCGTGCTGGACCGGGCGGACCGGAGCGGGGCTTTCCAGCGGTCCGTGCCGGTCCGTGCGGGTCAGAGTGAGGACGGTGGGGATGGCGGCCGGTCCGTGGTTGTCGGCCCCGATGCGGGGGACGACGACCCGGTGCAGGGCCAGGCCGGTCCGGACCGCCTTGCGGTCCTCGAGCTGTGCACCGGCTGCGGTCCAGGCCCGGTCCAGCGTGGTCAGGCGCGAGTCGGTGATCGCGAGGGACCAGGCGGTGAAGCTGTGGACCGGGTAGCGGAACCAGCGGACCGCCCCGATGGAGGGCCGCGCCTTGGCGACCTTGCCGTCCTCACGGAGCTTGCGGCGGTGGATCAGTGAGGCGTACAGCTCCCACAGCACCATGCCGACGATGCTCATGGCGGCGAACGCCACCGCCTTCGGGGTGAAGTGCCAGTAGGTGATCTGCTCCGTCCAGATCTTCTCCTTCGCGTCCCAGACCCGGCTGTCGGCCACGGCCTGCCCGGAGGCGTGCCAGAAGTTCATGACCGCCGCCCCGAGGGCGAAGATCCAGGTGGAGACCCGGTAGAGGGTTCCGGCGTCGCCGCTCTGGCGGGCCTGGTGGTACATCCAGCCCACGAACGCCGTCGACAGTTCCCAGGCGGCAGCGAACAGGATCGTGAACGGGACGACCCAGCCGAGGATGTCCTCGGCGAACCCGGCCTGGCCCGTCCACGCGACGGCCATCGGGGCGGTGATCGGACCGATCACCATCAGGCGTTCCGCGTTGACCTTCACGAACTGCTTCACGCGGTCGGTCACGGCCGGCTTCCCGGCGCGGGACGCGGCCCGCAGCTCACGGGCCTTGGCCTTGCGGGCCTCCTTCGCGTTCCTGCGCTCCCCTTTGGCCTGGAGCTTGAGGCGCTTGCGTTCCAGTGCCCGCTCGGTGCGGTCGGTGGCGCGCTGCATCCGGGCGGCGGCTTCGGCCACCATGTCGTCGGCGGCCTTCAGCGTGACGTCGGCGTCCGCTTCCCGCAGCCGGGCCTGCGTCAGGGCCTGCTCGGCTTCCTTGAGCTGCGCGTCCCGTTTGGTGCGGGCCGCGGCCAGGATGCGGTCGGCTTCCTCGCGGGCGGTGCGGGTCAGCCGCTCGGCGTCCTCGGTCGCCGTCGCCCGCAGGCGGCCGATGTCCTCCTTGGCGAGCGCGCGTGTACGAGCCGCATCCGCGCGGGACGCCTCCCGCTCGCGGGTGGCGTCCTCACGCAGCTCGGCGGCCGCCTTCTCCGCTTCGGTGCGCACCCGCGCGGCCTGGGCGTCCGCGCTCTCGCGCAGCCGGTCGGCCTCGCCTCGCGCCCGCTCCAGGAGCTGTTCGGAGTCGGTGGTAGCGCGGGTGCGGGTCTCCGCCGCGGTGCGCTCTGCGCCGGCCAGCAGCTCGGTGCGCGCGCTCTCCGCGTCGGCGAGGGCCTTCGCAGCGGCCTGAGCGGCCTCGGTGCGGACCTGCTCCGCCTGCGCGGCCGCCGTGGTGGCGACCTCGTCCGCCTGGCGGCGTGCGTCGGCGAGGACCTGTTCGGCTTCGCCGGCCGCCGTCGCCGTGACGGTGTCGGCCTCGCGGCGCGCGTCGGCGATCATCTGCTCCGCCTTCGCTTCGGCGTCGGCGAGGACCTGCTCCGCGTCGGCGGCCGCCGTGGTGGCGGCCTCCGTGCGGAGCCGGTCGGCGTCCGTCGCGGCGACGGCCAGGAGGCGGGACTGCTCCGCGGTGGCGGCCTCGGTGATCGAGGCGGCCTCGGTGCGCGCGCCGTCCAGCAGCTCGGTGGCGCGCACCTCGCCGTCGGCGAGGATCCGCGCGACGTCGTCGGCGGCCAGGTCCCGAAGGTCGGCGGCGCGGTCCGCGGCGTCGGCCACGACCGGGTCGGCCTCCTCGAACACCAGCGGCGCGGTGTCCTCGAGGGCGGCGGCCCGCGCCGGAACGGCGGCCCGCGCCGGTGCCTTCGCGCGCCCGTTGGCGCGGGGCTTCGCGGCTGCGGCGGTCTGGCGCCTGCGGCGGGTGGCGGTCTTGGGGGCCACGGTGTTGTTCCTCTCTTATGCTCCGGCGCCTCCGTGCAAGAGGTCACCGCGGTCGGCATCGGGTCGGTAGGGTCGTGACCAGGCCCTCCGGGGCCCCGGCAGCTGATATGCCGGGGGCTCGGAGGGCCGTTGTGCTGGTGCGGTCAGTACCGGGGGTTCAGGCGGCCGCCGTTTCCTGGCTGGGCCCGTAGGTGCGGGCGAACTGGGCGCCGGCGGTCAGCAGGGCGGTGATGTCCGCGTGGGTGCGGTGCTGCCGCTCCGACCAGGGCGTGGCGCGAGCGGAATCGGCCCCGGTGTGGGCCTGGATCACCCGGTCCAGGACGTAGCCCGCCACATAGGCGGTGTCCGTGTCGCCGTGGGCGCCGTCCTCGCCGACGTGACGCAGGGCGGTGGCCAGGGTCCGCTGCGGGTCGGTGCCGCTCTCGTCGCGGACGAAGCGGATCAGCGCCCGGAGCATCGCCTTGACCGTCATGGAGTCGTCATCGGCGAGGTCCGCGCCGGCCGACCAGTCCTTGCTGTAGTCGTAGGCGCGGATCCAGCCGTCCTTGTCGAGCAGGGCGATGGTGGCCTCCAGGTGGCGGGCCACGGCCTCGCCGGAGGACTCCTCGCCGGACGTGCCGATCCACAGCGGCTGGTAGGAGTCGGCGGCGAGTTCGGCCGCCTTGCTCAGCGTCACGTCGGAGAACACCGCAGCAGCGGGGGCGGGAGCGCTGGCCTGGGGTGTCGAGGTCTGGGTGGAGGTCACGGTGATGGGGTCCTTCCTGTGATCAGGCGGTGTGGGTGCTGTTGGGGATTCCGGTGGTGGTGGCGATGGCGTCGCCGGTGAGGATGTGGCGCTTCAGGAGTACCGACAGGCCGGTCAGGCGAGAGCACGGTGGGCCGGGTCGGAATCGCCAGCCAGGGTGGCGATCTCGCGCAGCTGCTCCCGCTGCTTCTCGATCTCGCGGGTGACGTCCTGAACCAGCGGGGTCTCCCGCTGGAAGTACGAGTCAGGCCGGTAGGCGGAGATATGGTCGATCCACCACCGGGAGGCGTCCAGGCCGATGTCCTTGGCAACGGTGGTCAGCCCCAGCTCGTCGTACTCCCCGGCGACGTAGACCTGTTCGCTCGCGAGCTTGGCGAGCTTCTCGGCGAGCTCATCCCACGCGGTAGCAGCGACCTTCGCGTCGCGCTCCGCATCGGTCAGGCGCAGCAGCTGCGCGCGCCACTGCCCGTCCGAGGTCTCCCAGAACGCTTTGAAGGTCGCGCGCAGTTCGGCCTGCGCCGTCGTCCATGCGTCCCACAGCGGCGCGGCCTCGCGGAGCAGCGGTCCGGCCTGCAACCGGAGGCGGGCTTTGGACCACATGATCCGCGCCGCGTCGTACTGGCTGCTGAGCTCGCGGCGCTGCTCGTAGGTCACCGCCTTGTCGTCGTAGACGGACTCCGGCATCTTCGGCTCGGGCTCACGGCCGGTAAAAGCGGTGAAGAAGTAGTTGACCCAGCCGTCGTACCGGCCGGGCTCGGACCGCACGAAGTGTGGGTGGTGGTAGTGGCTCAGGTCGGCGACCGCGGCGGGCGATGTCTGGGGTTCCGGCTCGGCGGGGGCCTGGCAGGGCAGGCCGGCGTCCAGAGGGTGCTTCAGCGGAATGGTGCGCGGCATGTGGTTCTCCTCCATCGCAGGAAAGGCGGCCCCGGGGCTTTCCCGGGCAGGGCCGTATGGAAAGGCCGGCCGCCCGGGGTGCGGGCGGTCGACCTGGTGGAGTGCGGTAGGGCGGGCAGGAAGTCGCCCGCGGCTCCCGTACGACGAGAGCAGGGCGTTCAGCTCGCTGAGGGTTGCGCGCCGTGATGGCGGAGGCTCTTGGGGCCTCCCTCGAATCGCCTCGGTCCCCAGCTGTCCGGCTCCCTTCACCGCCCGACCCAGCCGCCAGGCATCAGCGGTCGGTGCGGGCGGATCAGGCAACCGCCAGAGCGGGTCACGCCGAGGCGTTCCGGGCACGCTGGCGGGCGATGCGGCGCCTCATGGCGCGGCGCTCGTCCTCGCTAAGGCCGCCCCAGACTCCGAACTCCTGGCCGGACTCCAGCGCCCACTGCAGGCACTGCTCCATCACGGGGCAGCGGCGGCAGACCGCTTTGGCCTCCGTGATCTGCGGCAGGGCCGGGCCGGTGTTCCCGATCGGAAAGAACAGCTCGGGGTCTTCCTCGCGGCAAACGGCGTTGTGACGCCAGTCCATGACTCCTCCGTCGTGTCGTGTGGTGAAGGAGATGAGGAGCGGGCAGGGTGATCTCGGCCCGTGTGGCAGGCTGACCTTCCGCACGCCCGCTCCTCGAGGGAATTCGCTACGCAGCGCCGAGCGGGCGGACGTGGCACCGGATCTGCTTGCCGATCGGCGAGCAGGCGGTGGTCCAGCCGGGCGCGAGCTCGTCCAGGAGCCGCAGGCCGCGTCCGGACTCCGCTTCGCTGCTGTCCATCGCCGCCGTGCTGCGAGTCGGCAGCAGGTCGCCGCGGGGGTCGTGCACGGTGACCGCGATGCCGGTGTCGGTGGCGTACACCTCCACGAACAGCAGCGCGTCGGGGCCGCAGGCCCGGTCCGCGTTGCTGATCAGCTCGGAGACCACCAGCATGGCGTTCTCGGCGGTCTCTTGGTCGGCCCCGTACGCCACCGGCACCTCGGCGGTCATCTGCCGAATGGCGCGGGCGGTTGTGGCCGAGGCCGTCATCTGGGCGGTAAACCCGCGGACGCGGTGACGCGGGAACAAGCCGCGGACGACGGGGAGTTGCGGTCGCTCCTGGCGGTCACCCCGGACCCGGTGCAGCGCCTGCTCCGTGTTCGGGTCGCTGTCGGCCGGGTGTGCGCGAGGAGGCGGTGGAGCTGTCATGATGGTGGGCACGGTCGTGGTCCTCTCTCCTGGATGGTGAGCGACCGACGAAGGCCCCGGGGCGCAATCCCGGGGCCTTCATCGTTGGGGGGCATCCTGCCGACCCCCTGCCGTCGCCGTCATGCGACGGCGGCGACAGGCAGCGCAGGAGCTGCGTGCCAGGTCATGACTGCTGGTTGAGGTATTCGAGGGCGCGCTGAAGCAGCGGGCGGTGCGCGGCGTAGAGGGTGCGCCCGGCTGCGGCGAGTGCTGTTTCGAGCTCGTCGAGCGAGCCGAACGGCCACCACCCCGCGTCCGCAGCGTCGTCTCCGGCGGTGGCGGTGACCCGCTCGGGTAGCTGGTAGAGCGCGATGGTGGACGCAACCCAGGCATGATCCGTGTTACGCCAGTCGTCTACGACCTGACGGCCGAGGATGACGGGCTGCTGATCGGCGAGGTCAACGCCGGTTTCCTCGCCCCCCTCGCGCACCAGGGCAGCCGGGACCGTCTCACCCTGGTTGACCATGCCGCCCGGGATGGCCTCCTCCTCAACGTCGTCGCGAGTGATCAGCAGCACCCACCCGCCGGCGACCACGATGGGGTCGGCAGCCTGGTTCTCAGCCCACTTGCCGAGGTTGCGCCCGGTGCGCCCGGTGCGACCGTGCGGGTGCAGCGGCCAGCCCCGCCCATCAAACTCGAACGGCACGAGCGCGTCGGCCTGGCGCTGCTCCCAGTCGCGTACGAGGTCCGGCGTAGCGTCCCCGTCGACCACCCAGTCGGGCACGTGCTGGGTCAGTGCCAGTGGCCGCAGCTCGAGCGGTGTGATATCCACCGGCGCGTACCCCGGCCAGCTCACCGACCAGCAGCGCCGATCCTCGGGCACGGTCACGCCGGGGTGGTCAACCGGGGCGTAGTGGTCCGGGTCGAGGGCCACGACGTCAGTGGTGCACTCGACCGTCTCGGTCGTCTCGGTCGTCTCGGTCATTGAGATTTCCTCCCTGACCGGGCCCGCGTGGTGGCGGGCCCGGAGTCGATATCGAAAGATGGCCGCTCGAGGGCAGGATGAACGTCGGCTACGCGGTGGCCTGCCTCCCACGCGGGCGCGGCCGCCAATGAGGCGGCCACGAGCAAAACGTGGGTGAGCGGGTGAGTCAGTCCCCAGGTCGCAACCGCCCGCGCCGCGCGGTACTGCGCGGCGCGGGCGGCACGTATGCCGGGCGGGATGTCAGTCACCGGCCGCCCTGGTTGACGACTCCGTCGCAGCAGATCACAGCGAGGCTCCGGGAAGCCGGATGGGCAGCTCGGGGTGCTCCTTCGCCGTGGGGGGCGGGGGCGGCGGCTGCTGGCCCTGGGGGCGGTCGGCTCGGTCGTGGTCATGGGCTACGACGGCCAGGCGTGCGATGGTGTGGTTCACAGGTCGCCTCTCTTCAGTGATGTGCCTGTGCGCGGCGTCCAGGGGGCCTAGCCCTGGACGCCGCTTGTGTGTTGTGGAGCCGAGATTCCAGCCCCTTCGGCCGGCACGTTCGATGTCCTGCGGAACAGACAGGCTCACGGCGACCCAGCCCCGTCAGAGGTGGACCGCCGTGAGCCTGTAACCGCTCGTGAGCAGCGTCAGCGCCGGAGAGCGCTGGTGGTGTCCGGCACCGCGGCGGGGCAGCGCTCGAATTTGCCGGTCAGAGGGTTCCGTTGTAGCCGCAGCTGGTGCACGTGTAGTTCCCGTCCAGGGTCGTGACGGTCTGGCCGCAGGTACTACGACCGCACGTGCCGGTCGTGATCTCCGCCGCCAAGACGGAAACGCTGGCGATCCATGCCGATAACCGCGACGTGATCTTCATCAGGCCACCGCCTTACTGGCACGGACCCGGCGCAGCGCCTCGTCCATGTCCGGGTCGCTATCCCCGTCGTGTGCACGAGGAGGCGGGGGAGCTGTCATGCTGGTGATCACAGGTTCCTCCAGTTCAGGGCCTGTACAGACAGCCCCGGAGGGTCAGAGCTCCGGGGCTGTCGCATGTGACTGCTCGGACGAGCAGCCACGACCCGCGACACCAGCCGTATCGGTGGTATCGGGGGCCGTGGCGGCTGGTACGGGTCGTTGTCAGGCGGCCGCCGCGACCGCGGCGGGGCGACGTCCGAACACCGCGGCCGGCGTCGGGACCGGCCCCGCCGCCACGATGCGAGGCAACCTCTTCACGGCCGCGGCTCGCGACGGCACCGTGGGGCCCCTGTCGACGCGAACCTCGTTCCCGTCGGGCACGGGCGAGAGATGGCGACGCAGCACGATGCGCGCCTCCCGCATCAGCCAGTCCGGCAAGGCGCTCGTGCCGTCGGTGGCATCCAGACGCCGCGAGTCGAGCGCGCCGATCCAGGTCTCCCGGGCCAGATCCTCAGCCACGCGCCAATCGGTGGCGGGCAGGTGGTTGGTGATGTAGCCGAGCAGCGCGGCCTGGTGGTCGATGAGCAGCTGCTCCGCCGACGAGTAGCGGCGGTCGGTACGGGGCGCGATCGTGGGCATGTTGATCTCCTAGGAAGCGGGCAACCTAAAGCCCCGGGGCAATCCCGGGGCCGTCGTTCTGTTGTGGCTCTCGTACGAGCAGCCACGGCCCCGGCCTCCCCGCGTACGGGATGGCCGGGGCCGTGGTCGTTCGTTCGCTGTGGAGTCAGGCGCTGACCCGGAGCGGCTTCAACGGGACACCGGGGCCGCAGAAGTCCGAGACCGTGTCCGCCCTGCGGATCCGGCAGGTGTTGTTGGCCTCTTCGACCGCGGTGCCGCTGCGCTTGGCCAGTGCCTGCATAGGGGCGCCCGTAGCCTGGCGGTGCTTCGCCCACTCGGCTGCAGTGTTCGTCTTGGCCTTGACCGACCGGTGGCGGGTGAGCAGCGCGTCGACCCGAGCCTCTTCCCTGCGCTCGCGGTCGCGGTGCTTCTGGGTGCGCTTCAGCTGCTCGTACAGCGCGGCGAGCCGGGCCCCGTCGGCACAGCGGCGGGTGCCGCCGCAGCGGCCGGTCGCGCTGCTGGTCCGGCACTTATTGAGGTGTTCGCGGTAGGCGGTGAGTGCGTCGTCAGCGTTCATGGGCGCTGGAGTCATCTTGGCGACGGGCTTGGCCGGGGCCGGGAGCGGCTTGTAGTGCTGACGGGCGGAGCGGCAGCCGGCGGCCTCCACGCCTCCATCCTCCAGTCGCCGCCACCAAACCTCGTACGGCACGTCGACGATGACGCGGCGGTTACTGCCCAGCGTGCAGCGGATCGCTTCGTCCTCGCCCGCGGTGCCGGCGTGGTGCGGAACCAATTTCTGGATCCTGGCCTGGATGCCGGTGATGGGCACCCAGGTCTTGCAGTCGGGGCAGAGCAGCTGCGCGCAGGCGGGCCGGAGGTCGTACTGGTGGGGGCGGAGCGTGGAGATGGCGAGCGCCGGGCGGGCGCTGACGTTCGGGGTGCGGGTCCGGCTCCTCCGCATACGGGCGGTGCGCTCCAGGGTCTGAACGGGCATACAGAACTCCTCACTTCGGCGTGGCGGGGGGCATCGCGGTGCTCTCTCCGCCCGTCAGGCCGCATGGGGAGACCCGGCGTCCTGATGGACGGACAGCGCATCTGCGCTGCGACGTGCACGCAGATCAGTCGAGAAACCCGGGGGATTTGTTGGAGCTATCGACCCCGGCCACCCAACGAGGGGCGGACGACTGCTGCGGTGGTGCTCCCGTTCGGGGAAGGACGTGGTCCGTCACCTCGGGCCCGAACGAGCTATGCGGTTGTTGGCGCAGCGTCGCGTGTTCTCGGCGACACAGCACGTTATAGCTAGCTCTATTGTGCGCATCGCCTTGCCTCTGTCAATAGGGATAGCTATAACTGAGGATGTTCGATCAGGTGAGGAGAGTCAC
Organism: Streptomyces sp. NPDC000941; assembly: GCF_053599555.1. Taxonomy (NCBI): domain Bacteria; kingdom Bacillati; phylum Actinomycetota; class Actinomycetes; order Kitasatosporales; family Streptomycetaceae; genus Streptomyces; species Streptomyces sp. NPDC000941. The sequence continues at coordinate 44,616 of NZ_JBSFMM010000011.1, read as the reverse complement.
CGTCGAGCCCTCAGATAGGGCTAGCTCTAGACTGGCTACATCAACTGCAGGGCAGGGAAAGGTGACCGGATGCCAGCCTCGTACCGCGACATCGCCGCTGACCTGCGGCAAGCCATCCTGGATGGCCGGTACAGGCCAGGCGACAAGCTGCCGATGCTCAGAGAACTTCAAGAGCGGTACGGCACCAGCTACCAGACCACCCGCAGCGCGATCGCCCTGCTAGAGCAGGAAGGGCTGGCGGTTGCAATCCGGCGAAGAGGAACAATCGTGCGCGAGCGCCCAGAAAGACGGAGAATTACGAGGTCGCGGCAGGTCTACCGCGACGAGAAAGGCTACTTCTTCGACCCAGCCGCGCAGGGTTGGGACGCCATCCAGCCCCCTACCGTCGGTTGGGGAACAGTCCCTGCTGATCTCGCCGCCGTTGTTGGAGTACCCATCGGCGCTGAAGTACTGATCCGCGACCGCGTCATGGGAGAGCAAGAGACCAGGCAGGCAATGCAGTTGGCAACCAGCTATCTGCCTGCTGACATTGCCCGCGGGACCCCCCTCGAAGAGCGCGACACCGGCCCAGGCGGCATCTATGACCGACTCGAGGAGATGGGTCACCGGCCTCTGGCTTGGGCAGAATCAGTAACCGCCCGCATGCCTTCACCCGAGGAAGCAGAAGCCCTTGGCTTGCCCAGTGATGTCGGCGTCCCGCTACTGCGAGTCGTACGTATAACCACGTCCCCGAGCGGGCGGGTTGTCGAAGTCAACGACACCCGAATGAGTGCGGAGCGCTTCGAAATCGGCTACAGCATCAGTCGAAGCCCAAGTGCCCGACGGGCTGGTGACGACACGGCCGCCCCTGACGCCTCTAACGCCCCGTCGGGGGAGTAGGGTGGCCCCGAGTTTGATCAAAAAAGAAGAGTGGCCCCGTCGACCGGCCTGGACAAGCCGGGAGGGGCCACAGTGGCCAACGGATCTTGTGAGAGGGATCCGGTGGCCTGCCGAACACCCTTTAGCTGAAGTTAGGTGATCGACATGAATCAGGGTACCCGTACCCTCGCCCAGACGCACCGCACCCCGCCGTGGTGCCAGCAGCCCGTGAGCAGCTGGCCCTTCGACGGGGTGTTTGTGTTGCCCATGACCGCCTCAGCGCACGCCTCTGGTGTGGAGGGGGTTGGGATGATCTAGCTCTTTGGGGGCGGCGCCCTTCCGGGTCTTCTTGCCGCCCCGGGCTGCTCGGTTCCTTGGTGATTGGCGTCACCCAGGTCCAGCGCCCTCTGCTCTCCAACGGCCGGGCATGGCCTGCGGAGGAATTGTTCGACCGGTTGGCGCCGTATCGAACAGTTCAATTTTTCAGGTTCTCCACGAACCGAAGCACCCATGAAGGGGCTTCTTTGTGCCGTCAGGCGGGAAGCCCGCGACAGGAGCATTGTGCATGACTGCACGACGGCTCGCCATCTTTGGCGGGCTCGCGTACGCCGGTTTTACCGGCGTGACCGGCTGAAGCGCTGGTCAATCGAGACGAACGTCACACTCGCATGCGTGTCCGAGTGTCGCCCGAATGCCGGGCGACACTCCTCCACCCACGGCCGCGCCGTGCTGTCGTACGCCGCGCCGCGCCGCGCCCTGTTGCCCGTCGCCGTATGTACGGCGCAGCGGCCGCTGGTGCATCGGCCGGCTCGGGCGGGTTGGTGAGTGCCGCGGCGGCGCGGGCCGCTGTGGGTGGGCGGGGTATGGGTCCGCGGCCGCGTCGGCTGCGGGCCGTGCCGGACCAGGCGGGGCCGGCGCCTCGGCATGCCCCGGGGCATCCGCTGGTGTTGGGGCGGGATGCCCGGGCGCGGTTGCGGTGTGCGGTGCGGGAGCTGCTGGACGCGCAGGGCCTGGAGGGTGTGCCGGATTCGGTGCGCTTGGCGGTGCTGGTGCTGGCGTCACGCACGCCGGCGGAGTCGGGTCTGGTGGAGATCCGGGCCGGTGAACTGGCCCGGTGGCTGGGCCTGTCCACGTCGCGTGTGCGCAGGCTCCTGCGGATTCTGCGGGCCTCTGGTGTCGTGGAGGTGGAGACGGCGACGGGGGACTGGAGGGAGGACACGGGGCTGCGGTGCAAGGTCTTGCCGCTGTGGGCCGCGTACGGGAAGGCCGGGCATCCTCTGGCGCTGGCGAAGACGGAGTTCGCGACTTTCCTGCGGTTGCTGGAGGCGTTGTTCGGGCCGGGGTGGACGCATCGGGACGGCTCGGTGACCCCGGCGGGGCTGCTGGCCTGGCGTACGGGTCCGGGGGCCGCGACTGATCGGCTCGCGCTGCTGCTCCTGGTCCTGGAGACGAACTCGGCCGGGCGGGTCAGGTTGTGCGGTGGCACGGTCGACACCCACCGTGGCCGCGCGGCGGCGACCCTGTCTCGGCTGCTGGGCTGTGGAGTTGACGGTGCTGAGCGGATCCTGGAGCGGCTGGAGGCTGCCGGGCTGGTGCAGCGGCCACGCAGGAAGACCGGCTCCGGGTTGAACCATCGTGGCCACCTGGTGGTGCCAGCGGTCGCGGTCGCCCACCGCAAGGACGGCACCGAGCCCGTCGCCCAGGAGCAGCGCGCGGGCGCGCCGAAGCCTGTTCCCCTTTCAGACCCCGATGCTGCAACAGGGGGCAGTGACGCCACCACGGAGCAGGAAACGCCGCAGGTCAAAGACGTACCGGAGCTCGAGGAGGTAGAAGATCCAGAGCCCGACACTGCGCCCACCCTTCACTCTGATCACTCTTCTGCAGCGACTCCGGTCTCTTCCCCGCAGCTCTCTGGTGGTTTTTCCGGCGAAGGCCGTGGGAGGAACGGTGATCGGCCGAAGCGCGCGTGCGTGCGCGAAGGCCAGGCCGCCGACGGCGAAGGCGCGGTTGCCGCGAGCGAGTTGCCGGTGGCGGGGGTCGGCCCGCTACGCGGGGAAAAGCCAGGAGATTCCCCGGCCGATGAGCGGGATGAGCAGCATCCTGCCGAGGCTGGGGCCGGTGTCCGGCCGCGGTCGGTGGCGGGTGGAAAAGCGCAGCAGCAGCGGAGGGTGGGCCTTCCGAAGGATCTTGATCTGCGGGTTGTCCTGGCGCCGGTGGCGGGGCTGTGGGAGCGGCTGAACGGCTGGCAGCAGAACCAGGTTGAGCGGTCGGTGTCGGTGGAGCTGGGTCGGCTGAAGAACTTGCTGATGCGGCCGGAGGCCGCGGCGCGGTTGCTGGCCGGCCGGCTCACCGACCGGCTGGAGGAGACCGGTGGTGAGGCCCTGGTCGGCAGCCCGTTCGGTTGGATCACCCGGCGGGGCCTGGTGCAGCGGCCGGCCTGCTCGGATGTGCGGTGTGACGACGGGATCCGGCTGGACACCGGCGGCGACTGCGAGATGTGCGGCAACGTGATTCACATCCGGCGCGCCCGGCGGGCCCGGTATGCGGCGGAGATCGACGTGCAGCTGCCCGGCCTCACTGAGGACGAGCACCGCCAGGTCCTCGAGGACCGGCTCCGCGAACACGCCGCGGCGGAGGCGGAGGGCTTCGTGTGGCGCCGTGAGCAGGCCCTCGCGAGGCAGGTCCGCCGTGACGCGGCCCGTGCGGAAGCCCAGGAGCGGGCGGAGCTCGAGCGCGCGGCCGCAGCGGCCGCCGACGCGGTCCGCCAGGCGCTGCCGTGCGAGGACTGTGGGCAGGAGCGGGCGGCCGGGCTGTGCGAGGCGTGCGGTTACCGGCGCCGCGCCGAGGCCCTGATCGTGGAGGCTGGCATGGTCGCGGCCGCCTGGTCCGCGGCCCTGGATGACCCAGGCGCCGTCGCCGCCGTCACCGCCCACGTCCGCGCATCGCTGGAGGCCGACATCGAGGCCGCCCGCACGCAGTTCCTGCAGCTGCTGGACCCCGACGAACTGGAAACGAACCCGGTCGCGGCGGCGTCCGCGCTGCCCTTCGCCGCGCTCCAGGCTGTGGAGCAGGCGGCGCCGGAGTACCGGCGGTGCGCGCTGGCGATGCTGGGCCGCACCGAGGAAGCGGAAGCCGAGGCCCGCCGGGCGTACGCGACCGAGCAGAACCGCCGCTGGTTCCGGGCCAACCCGAACGGCGCGGACGCCGTCGCCGCCGCGACGAAGGCCGCCGACACCGCCCGGGAGCGCACCGCCCAGTACCTGCTCAAGGCGCGGCTGGAGCAGCTGCGCGAGCAGGCCACGGACCACACCGAGACAGTCGGCCCCGCGCTGTGGGCGGACCGGCTGCCCGAGCTCGCCGCCCGTTCCCTTGAGGGCGACCCGGCCGGGGTGGTGATCGCATGACCGCCGAGTTGAGCGGGGTCGACCTCGCACGCCAGGCCCTGATCGCGGCCCGGGAAGCGGCGCAGAAGAACGGCGGCCGCCGCCAGGAGAAGCCGAAGCGGTCCCGGACGCGGGCGGTGCGGCGGGACGGCCGCGAGCCGCTTGGGCTCGCCACCGCGATCTCCCTGATGATGACCGAGCGCGGCATGGTCGCACCGGCCGCCGGCGGCAGCGTCCTCGCCAAATGGGCCGACATCCTTGCCGCGGCGGCGCCCGAACTCGCCGGACATATCAAGGCGGTGAAGTTCGACGCGGACACCGGCCGCCTGGACGTCGTCCCCGACGCCCCCGCGTATGGCGCCAAGCTGCGCTGGAGCTCACCGAAGCTGATCACGGCGGCCAACGAGCAGGTCAAAGGCGCAGGAGTCCGCACCCTGCACATCCTGCCGCCCGCACCCGGTACGGCCGACCCCGCCTCGGAAGCCGCCGCGCCGACCCGGCAGCCGGCTGCGCCCGCCGGGCCGGTGAAAACGAGGGAGATGGCACCTGACGGCTACCGGCAAGCGCTGGCCGCCCACCAGGCCAGCAGGCCGGAACGGGTCCTCGACCCGAGGATTGCCGCGGCCATCGAGCGGCAGAACGCGAGCCGTGGGATGCGCGAGCCGGAGGAAGCGTTCGGCGATGGGCAGGCCGCGATCGAGGAACTGCAGACGGCCGCGGCGAGGGACGCGGCCGCCGGCAGCGGTCGCGCCCGCGCGCTGCGGCGGGCCCGTGCTGAGCGAGCCGGCTCCGGGGCGGCTCCAGCTGTTCGGAAGGCCCGTATCGCGTGACTGTGCGTGCGGGAGATGTGTACAGGCCGGTGATATCGGAGGTGTTGAGGTGATTGGATGGCCGGGTGTCGGCGCCGGTGTGTGGTCGTTGAGCATGCCGTGCGTGAGCGGCGGAGTAGTCAGGCGAGGGGGAGGTAGCTGGTGAGCGATCGAAGCGCCATCGAGTGGACCGAAGCGACGTGGAACCCCACCACGGGATGCGACCGCGTGTCCGAGGGCTGCACCAACTGTTACGCCCTCGCCTTGGCCAAGAGGCTCAAGGCGATGGGAGCGGCGAAGTACCAGAACGACGGCGATCCACGGACCTCTGGTCCCGGGTTCGGTGTCACGCTGCACCCGGATGCGCTGGATGTGCCGTATGGGTGGAAGAGCCCTCGCACCGTGTTCGTAAATTCTATGAGCGACCTCTTTCACGCGCGGGTGCCGCTCGACTACGTGCGGCAGGTCTTCGAGGTCATGGCAGACACCCCGCAGCACACGTACCAGATCCTGACCAAGCGGGCTCGGCGCCTGCGTCAGGTCGCCCCGAAACTGGACTGGCCGCCGAACGTGTGGATGGGGGTCTCGGTCGAGTCGGAGGCCGAACTGCCCCGCGTGGATGATCTGCGCCAAGTCCCGGCCGCCGTGCGGTTCCTGTCCTGCGAGCCGCTGCTGGGCCCGCTGCCCGGGCTGGACCTGGAGAGCATTCACTGGGTCATCGCCGGCGGCGAGTCCGGCCCACGCCACCGCCCGCTGGACCCGGCCTGGGTGACCGGCATCCGCGACACCTGCCAGGAAGCAGGCGTGGCCTTTTTCTTCAAACAATGGGGAGGCCGCACACCGAAGGCCGGCGGCCGCGAGCTCGCCGGCCGCACCTGGGACGAAATGCCCAGCCCCGTCGCCGCCTGACAGCGACACGAAGCGGCCGCCGCGGTGGGTCCGCGGCGGCCGCTTCACGGCGTCATCAGGCCGCGGGGCGCACGATCAGCTCACGGATCCGCTTCTCGCCCACGCCGGTGCTCGGTGTCTTGCCCTGACTGTGGAGCAGCTTCACCGCCTTCCGGGCAGCCGGCTCGGTGACCTGCCCGTAGTAGGTCCCGAACACCTCCAGGGTGTGGTCGACCAGCTTCACCGGCCGCCTGGTGCGGAGCAGCAGTTTCTCCAGATTGCGGGCCATGGCCGGCACCGCTTCCTTCTCCACTGTTGCCGGGTCCGGCCGCTGGAGCGAGGCGGCGGAGAACAGCGCGCCGTCGTCCTCGCGCAGCTCGAGTGTCTTCCACCACTCGTCCCTGGCCCGCGCCGCCGCGTCTCCGAAGACCCACAGGCCGTACGGGCTGCGGGTGGCGAAGACCAGGTGGTAGACCGGTTTCACGTCAGGATCAGCGGCGACCGGCACGGATTGCACCGACATGTCCGTCTGCCGTGCCAGGCGCCGGGCGTACTCCGCCGCCACAGCCTCGGCCGCGTCCTCCTCGGACCGGGCGCCGCTGAAGTACTCACGCCACCACCGGCCCCCGCACACCGCGTCGAACCGCTCCAGGCTCTTCTCGTTGCCCTTGGGCGAGGAGACATGGCCGCCCAGACGCCGAACCGCCATCATGCTGAAGTTCATCAGCAGCTCGGTGGCCGGGCGACGCCCCGGCCGACGCCGCGCCAGGACATCCACCAGGCGGTCCATCGGCAGACACAGCCCGCACGGGTCCAGGAACAGAAACAGCGGAACACCGCTCGCCCGCAGCACCACATCGTCGAGGACGCCGTCGACCTCCCCGCGGTGCGCCCGCGCGTCAACGCCGCGGGCCTGGTAGCTGCGGAGGACTTCCTGCAGGCGCTCGAAGGACTTGGCCTGCTCCTCCACGAAGAAGCACGACAGGTTCAGCCCACGGGACCGGTAGTAGGAGGCGACCCGCAAAGCGATCTCCGCTGAGCCCGGCTCCCCGTTCTCGTACCGGCCCTCGCCCGCGTACCCGTCCAGGTAGACCACTCGCCTGTCCTGCGACTGCGTACTTGTCATCCCGCCGAACGGCGGGATGTACCGCCGCAACAACTCATGCTTGAACACGCTCGGCAGGGCTTTGCCCTCCCAGTAATTCCCGCCCGTTCCGGTCGACATGGCCCCCACCCTGTATTCCGTCAACTACGTTCCGTTACAGATGGTGAACCAGATGCCAGGGCCCGGCAAGACCCCCATGACGCCATATGACGGGCAGGTCCGACGGACCCGGCGCCAGCTGCATCAATCGACGCCGCCCGGGCGCAGAGTTGCCACGGCGGTAGGTCGTCCGGACCGCGCTTGTGAGAAGCGACCGTCAGGCCACCCGCTCACGGGCCTCCTCACGGTGCCCTGCCAGTGCGCGCAGAGAGCGGTCGGCCGGGGCGGGGAGTCTGCCAGGATGGTGGGCATGGCGAATGAGACGCCGACGCATGACGAGCAGCTGGCGACGATCCGCGAGCAGCAGCGCACGGCGTTCGGGAACATCGACTCGCTCGCTGACGCCGTCGGAGCGCCGGGGGACCGGTCGATCACTCAGCGTCTGGACGGGATCGAACGTGCCGTTGGCACGATGGGAGATGCCATCGGCTCGATGGAGCGTCTTCTGGTCGCCCTCGCTCGTGCGCAGGGCATCGACCCCGACATTGCTCCCTGACCCAGCCGAGCCTACGGCGCTCAACCGCTCAGGGGTCAGGTGAGCGCTCGGTCTCAAGTCGTTGTGACTGAGCGTTCGACTTGGCCCGTTCGGCCAACTGAAGCGCTCAGCACCGCAGGCTTCTGACCAGGGTCTTCTGTGACAGCGAGAGCAGATCCCATCACGACCTCGCCCGCCCCGAGGAGCGTGTTGAATCCGAGGACCCGCTGACCTGCGGGAATGAGTGAACGGGCCAGCTCTCGCGCTCAGCCGGGCCAATCCGACCGCTCATAGGCCGAGTCGAGCGCTCAGCCACAGTTGTGACTGAGCGCGCCACTTGGCGAGTTTGAGCGTCGTAGTTGGCGACATGCTCCGGCCTGCGACAACGTGGCGCCTCAGGGCCTCTGGCGCCCAGTGCTGCACCGACGGCGCTCGCGACCTCCAACCTCCGCAGGGTCTCTGAGCTGCAAATACGTCCATGCTCAATCCGCCAGATAGAGCGCTCATCCGCCAAGTAGCGCGCTCAGTCACAACAGTCGTTCGGAGGCTGCCCACCAGTCCTCTACTCGCAGTAGAGTCGGGGTATGGCAGATGAGACGAGTATCAAGGTGAGCGCGGCTACCCGCGACCGGCTGGCTGCGCTGGCGACCGAGGAAGGCACCACGATCCGGCAGCTCGTCGAAGAGCTCGCCGAGGGCCGGCCGACCCAGGCCGAGTACGCGGAGCGCGCCAAGCAGGCCCGCGCCGAGCTTGCTTCCGTTCTGGGTGTTGTGCCCAGTGAGCAGGCCGAGGCGAAGGCCCGCGGTCTCCTGGAGCGCCTTGGCGGCCGCCAGGACCCGGCGGCCGCGTAGTGGGGCCGATCGCGGTCGTCCTGGACCACACGACCGCCACCGCCCTCCACGACCCCAAGGACCCGTACAACGAGGCCGTCGCCGCGTTCTACGTCCAGGCCTCCGGCGGGCTGGGCACCCTGTACGCGCCCGTGCTCTCCCTCACCGCCGGCGACACCGAGCGGCCTGGTCTCCTCGCCTACATCAACGGGCTGCGGTTCATCACGATCGAGCCCTTCGACACACAGGCCGCGCTCACCGTCAGCGAGCTGCTGTACGCCGGGCACTCCTGGGCGGCCGTCCACGCCATCCACGCCGCTCGCCCCTCCGCCGACTTCCCCACCGGCCGCTTCCTGCTCACCCTGACGCCCGAGGCGTACGAAGACACCGGCGTCCAGGCAGTCCATCCTGGCGAGTAGGCCGCTCGGTAGGGGCGAGGTGGCGCGGCAGCGGTGGGCGGGGCACGGGCGGCATGGGTGCTCTCAGGACGCTGGGCCCTCGACCTCGCCCCGTGCAGTCCAGGTCTTGCGTACGCGCCGGCGGCCGTCGGTCTCCTCGATGAGCTGGATCACGACGTCCGGGTTGGTTCCGTAGAGGCCGACGTATTCGGTGTACTTGTTCTGGGCAGTGCCGGGGACCTCCACTCGCCTTCGACGGCAGGGCCGTTTGCCGCGAACTGCAGTCGGCAGAGGTGCTTGGTCCCCACACACGGCTCCTCGCCTCGGCGTATCGACCCCATCCTGTCACCCGGCGGCTTCCGGAGATCGGGCTGTGCCTGCCCTGCGAGTAGTGCCGCATCAACATCGTGAGGCGTGCTGGACGTGACGCCGCATGATCTGCCGACAGCGCCGAACTGTGGCACGAGACAGCGGGGCACGGCGTGACCAGAAGCTGCTGGTCTGTTGTCGCCTACAAGACATGACAGGTCAGCCCGTGGTGCGGGCGGCCGTCACGCGGTCCTGGTGGATGCGGTGGGCCTTGCGGCCGGCGGGCGTGCCCATGAGGCCGGTGGACTGCTCGATCATCGCCAGGTGCACGCTCAGCGGTGCCGTGGCCCGAACCGAGTAGCCCTGGCCCCGACGGATGGTCCGGCTGCCGCGGAGCGCTTCCTGAATTTTCGTGTCCTCGGTGTTCTGCAGGTGCTCGGCAACCAGGCCGGGGACGTCGACGGACACCGTGGGGTCGGCGGCGGGGACTTCTTCCACGGCCTGGTCGTCGGCGACGTCGTCCAGGAGCACCCCGAGGTGGTCGGGGACCTCGCGGGCCTTCGCGTCGTCCAGGACGCGCCGGATCGTCTTCGGCGACGTGCCGTACTGCCGGGCGAGGGCCTTCACGGCGGTGCCCTCCTCGCGGTACGCCTGGACGACCTCGGCGGCTTGGTCCTTGCCGAGCGCGGAGGGGCGTCCGAGGGTCTTTCCGGAGGCTTCGGCGGCGGCCACGCCCTCGCGGGTGTTTTCCGAGATCATGTTGCGCTGGAACTCCAGCACGGCCGCGAGCACCGAGACCGTCATCTTGGTGCCCGGGTCGTCCAAGGCGAGGTCGATACCGGAGAGCAGTCCGGACTCCACCCGCAGGTGCAGGCCCCGCCGGATGAGCACCGGGCGCAGGGCGATGATGTCCGCCACCGATCGGAACAGCCTCGCGGCGTCGGCGATGCGGATGGTGTCGCCGACGGCGGCCTCGTCCAGGAGCCGCTTGAAGCCGTCGCGGTACAGGGACAGCACCCGGCTGGAGGTCGCCGGGTCCTCGTAGGCCGGAGCGCCGGCGGCGAGCAGCGGCGCCAGTGCGTGCTGCTGCCGGGCGTCGGCTTGCTTGTCCGTGCTGTGGCGCACGTACAGGCGGTCGCTCACTCGTCGTCCTCGGTGTGGGGTGGTGGATGGGGTGATGCGGGCAGTGATCAGCTTCCGTCGGTCTCGTCCCACCACCGGTGGGCGTTCTGGCAGGTGAACTGCCGCACGGTGATCTGCTGGTACGGGCCCCGGTCCTCCAGGTAGACGACGCCGCTGGTCGCGGCCAGGTCGTCGGTCGGGCAGACCCAGGAGGCGAGGTCACTGTCGGTCATGACCCGCGGCTTGCTGCTGCTGGGCACGATGAATGCTTCGTGCGGGATGAGGCCGTGCTCGACGTAGTCGTCTCGGCACTTCCGGGCCAGGTCCCGGTCATGCGCTGCAGCGTCCTCGATCAGCCCATGCCGGGCGTCCCAATGGCAGATGGACCACATGTTGATTCCCTCTCGGTCGGCCGGGCCGTGGTGGTGGCGTCCGATGAAACACCCTAGGGGGCGAAATAGGGGGGCGCAAGTACGGAATGGATTCCAACGGATCGGCACGGCAAGGCCGACACGGTACGCACCGAGTACCTGAATCCGATCCGGCGCGAGCTGGGCGAAGGTCAGCCGCCGTCGCGGGTGAAGAGCTGACGCCTGGATGCGGACCCCCGCAGCCCGCAGCTGAGGCTGTTCATGAACCGATCGGTTAACGGACGCCCTCTCCCGACAGGCAGTCAGCTGTCATGCTAAGCAGCTGAACTCCCACCTCCGCCCCCCTGGAGAGCATCGTGGACCTGAGCGCCACCGGCGAACCCGTCATCGTGCAGGAGGACACCCAGGTCCACGTCGGCATCCACCTTCGGCCAGGCACTCTCACCCTCACCCGGAACGGCAAGGACTTCGCGGCGTACCACGCCCTGGTGCAGTTCGCCTCTGCAGACGCGAACCCGTGGGCAGCGCAGGAGGCCAAGTTCTCGGCCAAGGGGCCGGACGGCAAGTCCGTGGGATTGACCGTGGATCTTCTCAACGACGCCTGCGACGGCCCTCAGGCTGGCGTTCCCGCCGCGATCTGGAAGGTCGTAGCTCTCGCCGCGACCTCCGCCGGAGACGTCGGCATCACCTACGCGCCTCCTGGCCGCGCCTGATGTAGGGATGTCGTGCACGGCGTGCCGGCGAGAGGGGAAAGCCGACGCCGAACGCTGCAGATCAGCGAGTCCACTCCTTGAGTGATGACGCGATCTCCCGCACGTCGAGCCGCCCATTGGCGACCTGCTCGACGAGGTCCGCAGCCTCCTTGGTCGTCACGCTCACCGGGATCCCCGAGGCGCTGAGGTAGGCCGCGGCCACCGTGGCGCCGAACAACTCGTTGGAATGTTCGAGAGCGGGGATCCGTAGCAACTGCTGGAGCAGCGCGGCCGCCCGGTGATGAGCCTGGCTGTAGACCGGGGTGTCCATCACGTGGAAGCTGTGCCTGGCCCGGGCGGCTTCGAGCGCGCCCCAGTCCACGACCTCGGGGTCGCCAGGAAGCTCCTGGTGTGCGATTTCCAGTAACCAGGCCAGATCGATCTGAAGAATCATGCGCGGAACGCCGGGCTCAGGCGGCGTCGGCCCGATGGCTGGCAGGGCCGCCGAACCGCTCCGCGAAGCCCTCGGCGTGCTCGCTGATGAAAGCCCGGGCACCCTCGAGGAAACGGACCTTGATGAGGTCAGCGGCCAGTACCTGACCGGCGTACGCCTCGGCGGGTACATGCTTCTCAGCGGCAGCGCGCTGCAGCTGTTCGTACGCCTCGTCGCTGATCTCAATACGGATTTCCCGGGCCATGCGACCACGGTAGCGGCACATCGTCTTGGCCGGCAGCCGAACCGTCGTGCTCACCGTGGCCTGGTGCCTCTCCCACTCGCCGGGCCAAGCACGGAGAACGGTCAGGGACCGTCTCTCAGATCCGGGGAACTCGTGGTGACGACGATCGCACGGTGCGCCCGGGCTGCCTGTTGAGTGAGCCGCACGGCCAAGGGGCGGATGGCCGACCGTGTGAGCTGTGGAGAAGCCAACACGCTGCCGGCCGGTCCGCCGTGCATCGTCCTCACCCGCATCCATCTGTACTGACCGTCCCTGATACAGGGAACACGACGGCTCTGGCTTGCGGTGGTGGGGAAGGAAAACACCTAAACCCGTGGTCAACGTGGCGGTCAACCCGTGCCGAAACGCTGGCTTCCCCTCGTACGACTGCCCCGCCGAGCCCAGGTCGGGTGGGCGAGCGCAGCGCTTGCGCCGCTTGCCCCTACCACTGCTACAGGGGAGAACCCGGCCCGTTATCGGTACCAAAAGTCGCAGGTCAGGGCAGTGACAACAGCGACAACGCCGATCCGATTAAGGACCCGGACTCTATTGAATGCGGTTCTCCCGCGGCCGATATTGACGGCACCCAACGGGGTTGCGTCGCTAAACGGCGCCTGTCCCACAGTGCTGCCCGCAGCCAGAGCTGGCAATCCACTTGCTCTCTCCACCAAAGGGCACCACCACGCATGCGGCCTCCGCACGCCCGAACCCGAAGGACAACCTGATGACCACCAACCCGAACACCCCGCGCCGCGAAGACCGGTCCGAACAGACACGGCTGTACCTCCTGCTGCGTGCCCTAGCGGTGATCCTGCTCACCGTGGCGGGCCTGGTCTACGTCACCTACCAACACCCGGCACTCGCCGATCCCCTGGTAGTCGGCGGGACGGCCGCCGCAGTTCTGGTGGCTGGACTCGGATTCGCCCTCACGAGGCGGTGAAGCACCGGCGGCCGTCGCACGCGGGCCGCCAGCTGGCGCGCGGCGAGCTCGGCCGGGCTCGCCGCGTACGTCTCCGACCGCCGCCGTACGTCTTCGAGATGACGTACGGCGGCGAGCGCCAGGAGCACGACCACTCGACGGGTTGCAGGCTCAGGCAGCCGTGGCCTTGACGCCGCCCTTGCCCCGGTAGTCCGGGCTCTGTGTCTTCTTCGTCTTCTGGGACGGCTTGGGCTGCTCGGCACGCGTCTTGGTCGTGGCGGTGGTCGCCTTCGCGTTCTGCTTGCGGAGCTTGGCGACCCGGTCGGTGACGCAGGTGTCGTACCCGCCGCACTCCTTGCGGGCCTGCTGGTACAGCGGGTCGGCGTTGGACTGCTTCGCCTTCTTCGTCGACTCCGCGATCGCCTTCGCGTTGCGGGTTTTGTGCTGGTCCGTCTGACGGGTCTTGGCGGTCGTGGTCTTGTGGACGTCCGTGGTGCGGCGCTGGTCGCTCCTGGTGGTGGTTGCCTTCTTCTGGGCCCGGAGCTTGGAGACCCGGTCGGTGACGCAGGTGTCGTACCCGCCGCACTCCTTGCGGGCCTGCTGGTAGAGCGGGTCCGCGTTGGACCTCTTCGCCTTCTTCGTCGAGGCCGCGATGGCCTTGGCGTTGTGCTTGCGCAGCTTGTCGGTGCGCTCGGTGACGCAGGTGTCGTACCCGCCGCACTCGGTGCGGGCCTGCTGGTAGAGCGGGTCCGCGTTGGACTCCTTGGCCTTCTTCGTCGAGGCCGCGATGGCCTTGGCGTTGTGCTTGCGCAGCTTGTCGGTGCGCTCGGTGACGCAGGTGTCGTACCCGCCGCACTCGGTGCGGGCCTGCTGGTAGAGCGGGTCCGCGTTGGACTTGTCCGCGACCGCTTTCGCGGTGTCGAGCGCCTCTTGAGACTTGATCAGCTCAGGAGCGACCTTGCGGACGGTGCCCTGCGCGTATTCCTTGGAGGTGTCGAAGCCGCGGGCGATCTGCCCGATCGGGCCGTCGTCTTTGATCTCGTTGTAGTCGTCGGTGATCCGCTTCGCCAGAGCCGGGTCCTTGCGTGCCTGCTCCAGCACCTTCTGGTTCTCGCGGCCCAGATAGATTTGGTATTCATCGCCGATGCCCTCGCCGATGACCCCGGCAATTTCAGTGCCGATGCCGGTGCTCGTGCTGCCCCGGTACCCGGTCTTCGGCATCGTGGGACCGCTCCACCCCTTCCACGGTGCCCTGGGGCTGGTGGCGGTTGTGCTGCTGGTTGTCTTCGGCGTGGTCGTGGGGCCGGCGGGGGTTGTGCCCTTGGTCCCCTTCGGCGTGGTCGTGGGGCCGGCAGGGGTTGTGCCCTTGGTCCCCTTGGCCTGCGTGGTTTCCTTCGGCGTGGTCGAGGTGGCCGTCGGTCCCTTCGGGGGCTTCTTCGGGTCGCGCGGTGTCGTACGCGTCCCGCCGGTGTCGCCGTCGTCGTCCGGCGGTCCCTGGAGCCTGCGGCGGTCGGCCTCGGCCTGGGCCAGGTTCGCACGGGCCGTCTTCAGCTGCCGCAGCTTCTCCCGACGGTCCGGACGGGACTTCTTCGTCTCTTCCTCCAGGCCGCTGATCTTGTTCCTGAGGCCGCTGATCTTCGTGTCGAGGCCCTGGATCTTCGCCTTGACGCTTTCCGTGTCCGGCCGGGTCTGCTTGACCGTCCAGTACTTTTTGGCCACGTACTTGGCCTGCCTGCGGGCCACCTCCCGGTTCTTCTCGGCCTCCTCCCGTTCGGCGGGAGTCTGGGCCTGGTTGACCTTCTGGTTCAGTTCATGGACCTTGTCCCCGCGCTTGGTGACCTGCCGCCGCAGCCCGTCAGGGGTCTCCTGCAACCGCCGGTGCAATTCCTCTGCGTCCTCCACAAGATCCGGCAGATCGTCGGGGAACGAGAAGCCGACGCTGCCCCTTCCAAACCTTTCGATGTAACGCTTGGCGGCGATCTGCCGGAGCACCTTCCACCCGTAGTACGGGTCGTGAGGGTCCACCGCGGCCTCGACCCAGGACTCGTACATCTGCCACTGCCACTTGTTCCACTGCCCCTGCAGCTTGTTCCAGAAGCCGGGCTTGCGACCGGAGGAGTCCGAGGCCGGATTCGGCGGGGGCGGCGCGGCCGACGCCGTCGCCGCCGGCGCGACCAAAGCGAAGCCGACCGCGGCGATGACGGCCACCAGAGCCATCCGCAAGGACACCGGCCAGCGGCGGGGCTCACGAGCCAGCCACCATCCAGCCGCCCTCCCCCGGTGAGAACCGGCCTTACGCAAAGAGACGTTCACGGGATTCCTCCTGAGACAAAGCGGGCGGGGCACCGGGCGGCCGAACCCGCCACAGCTTCGCGTTCCGGCTTCACTCCGCAGTCCTGGACTGCTGGAGGAAGCCCTCGCACCGGGCGCCGTCGAATGGCTGCGGAGCGGTACGAGAAGCGTCGCGGGCCACCGACCCCCGCACAACGGATCAAGGCGTCCGGGACCGTCCGGATCCGTCTGGGACTGTCTCAGCCCAGGTCAACACCCTGATCAGACACTCCCGGACACCCTGCCGAACCCCACCACCGACGTCAGCGGCCACATCCCCCGATTGCGCTGCAGTGGCGAATCCGGGGCATCAGGCCGTGGGTCGGCGAAGGCCCCCAAGGGCTGGCCGGGAGGCCCGGGGTCATCCAGTCGGCCCAGCGCTGCAGCTGGTGGCTGTCAAGGAGGTGGACCCTGCCCGGCGCCCAGCGCGGGGGATCCCAAGGCGTCGCCGCGGCGGTCGCCCGGATGGGCTCGGCCGCTCGCGAGGATGGACCGGAATGCCTTCTCCTGGCTCAGGGCGCCGCAGCAGGACGCCAACGCTCTCGCGGGTTACATCCGAGGCGGGCTCTGAGCGTCAAACCGGCATCGACCGCCGCCCGGCCGCGTCAGGATGCTGCTGCCGGGGAGCGGGTGTGTTGCTGGTTCGGCGCCACGGTTTGTCGTACCGGCAGCCGCAGGCGCGGCACCCGGCACGGAAGAGCCCGGCGGCTGGGCCCATCTGCTCGCGCAGGTTCGGGCGGCGACAAACGGGTCCGGATAGCGACAAAAGCGACAACGCTGGTCAGGTTAGGGACCTGGGCTCTATTGAATGCGGTTCTCCCGCGGTCAATAAATAGTGACGGCACCCAGCGGGGTTGCGCCGCTAACCACCAGCTGGCGCACGGTGAGCTCGGCCGGGCTCACCGCGTACGTCCCCGACCGCCGCCGTACGTCTCCGAGCTGACGCATGACGCGAGGGCAACCCGCCGGGCACTTCCAAACCGCAGCACGCGCCAGGCAGGAGCCGGGGTCACCCAGATCCCTGCCCCATAACAGAGATAGGAGGTTGCGAGCCCGTACCAGTGGCAGGCGCGCCGTTCAAGCCGGGCTATCCGGAGAAGTCCCAGGTCAGAGGCCATGAATGGGGCGTTCGCCGGTGGAACAGTTTGGTCTGCCGATCGGGCTTGCGCCGCTAACTGGTGCCTGTCCCACAGTGCTGCCCGCAGCCAGAGCTGGCTATCAACTCGCTCTCTCCTCCGAGGAGCACCACCACGCATGCGGCTTCCGCATGCCCGAACCCGAAGGACGATCATGACGATCAACCCGAACACCCCTCGCGAAGACCGGTCCGAGCAGACGCGGCTGTACCTCCTGCTGCTCGCCCTGGCGGTGATCCTGCTCACCGTGGCGGGCCTGGTCTACGTCACCTACCAACACCCGGCACTCGCCGATCCTCTCGTAGTCGGCGGGACGGCCGCTGCAGTTCTGGTGGCTGGACTCGGATTCGCTGTCACGAGGCGGTGAGGCGCCGGCGGCCGCCGCGCGGACCGCCAGCTGGCGCGCGGCGAGCCCGGCCGGGCTCGCCGCGCATGTCTCCGGCCGCCGCCCGGCTCGCAGCAACTGACGCCGCGCCCCCTTTCGGGTCTGATTTCGCAATCGCCATCCGCTGGATCGGACTGCCCGCCTACGCTCGATCGTCATGACGATGCACGATGCACGAGTCAAGGTTGGCGCAGTTCAGGCGGCGTGGGACCAGGCGAGCATCCTGCGCTCGGCGGACGATCAGAAGGCGTGGCCTGTTCTGAGCGAGCGCATCGCTGCGGCTACGGCCATCTACGGCAGAGGTGAACTCCTGCGCGGGACGGTGTTCCTGATCGATGGTGCGCTCAGCCAGATCGGGGCCGGCCGCCCTGGAAGCGAGCAGAGCGAGCAGTTCGCCGAGCGGTTCACTCAGACTCTGTTGGACAAAGTCAGCCAGTGGGCCGGGCTCGTGGAGCCGGCCGACTTCCCGATGGTGCGCCAAGTCGTGAAGGCTGCTTTCGAGAGGCGCGATCCGGTGGCCTGGCGGGACCAGGCCGGTCCGGTCCGTGACAGCGAGTCCCGCACGATGACTTGCGCACTCGCGCTCATCGCCGATTTCGTGGACCGGGTCGACGGGCCGGGAGCGTGTGAGCGCGTGCTGCTGGCAGGCCTCGGCAGCGCCCTCGACTGACCCGGGCATTGCCCTGATGATGGCCTCCCACGGCTCACCGGATCAATCTGGTCCGGTGAGCCGTGGATTCGGGCCTGCTGACCTACGCGGCGGTGCTCGGCGGCGGGGTGCCGACGGCGATCCGGGCGCCGACTAGCTGACCTGCCTGGGCGGCAGCGCGCAGGGTCTTGGCGGCGGCCTTGGTGTCGTGGCGCAGGTCGGCGAGCCCGACGGTGCCGGCGTAGAGCACGGCCCAGCCGTAGCGGGCGGCCTGGGTGAGCCAGCGGTCCGGTAGCTCGACGCTCCCGGCGTAGAACTGCCCGCCGTCGGGGTCGAGGATCAGGAGTCCGTCCTCGCCGGCGGGGCCGTGGCCGAGCAGCAGCACGCCGATCCACTCGGGTACCTGGGGCGGGGCCTGGCCCATCCGGGTGACCACGTGGAAGCTCTGGCCGAGCAGGTGGCTGGCTACCAGGCTGGTCAGCTCCGCGCCGGGGCCGTTGATGATGTAGGCCTGACTCACGGTCTCGGCGACCAGCACGGGCAGGTCGGCGCCGCCGTGGTCGAGGACGGCTGCGGTCATCGTCATCTCGTAGCCGTCGGCCGGCGCAGTCGGACTGAAGTCGGCTCCGATCTGGATGACCTGGGACGGGCCACACCGGGCGTGCACGTAAGAGACGTGGGTGAAGGCTCCGTTCGTGCACACCACCGCGTTCACCGTGCCGACCAGCGGCTCCTCACAGCTGACGCATGTGCCGTCGGCGAGTGAGACCTCGGCGGCGCGGGTCACGCCTTCTGGGCCGAGCAGGGCCCGGACTTCGGAGCTCATCTGCAGGTTAGGCACAGGGCTGCTCCGTCTCGTGCTCGTCGAGTACGGCAGCGGTGTGCTCCTGTTCGAGGGCAGCTGCCTCGCGCAGCAGCGCGAGGTAGTTCCTGGGGGAGAACGTGCTCATCGGATCCTTCCGGCAGAGGGCCGGGCAGCCGGCTCCAATGATTCCGGCCGCGGTGAGCCTACTGGTGCGGGCCAAGCCTGCTCAGGCCCGTGGTCGGGGAGGGCTTGGTGATCTGCATCGGCACGAAGATTGCCATGGTGTACCCGGCAATCACGAAGACGGTCATCCCGATGCGTAGCCCTATGCCTTCGCCGAGTGCACCCGTTCCCCACACCAGACCCAACGCGACGAGTAGGCACAGGCCCCACCAGCACATCAGCACACTCCAGGCCCTCAGCTCCTTGCGGTACTCACGCTCCTGGGCAGCCCGTGCCTCGGGAGTGTCGTGGAGGATCCGGGTGTACCAAGCCAGGTACTCCATGCACTGGGTGTGTTCCAAGGTGTCCCAGTCGGCCGGCCTTAGCGGAATCCGTATGCCGTGCTGCTCCAGGTGGGCGCGTCGTTGGTCGCCGCTCAGCTCGCGCCAGCCGACTGGCGGCTGCCAGGCCATGAGCTCCCTGCTGGTCCTGAACGCCATGGCCCGACACGGTACTGGTCGACCGGTTCCACCGCTTCACCAGCTGCCACTGCCCCGGACGCATACGGCAAGAGCCCCCGTGCCGATCGCTGGTCTGCAACCCCGGGTCGGCAGGGCGCCCGACTTTGCGTACGCGGCGTGAGCTGGCGGCCCCACCCGGACGAAGCCTTCCACGTCAACGTCCACGACCTCGGCGTGCCACTCGGCCCCGTGAGCCGGGATGTCAGACCCCACTGCCATCATCCGGCCATGCTCATCAGCCGGGAGTACGCGCGCTCCCTCTTCGCGGACCTGACACAGAAGGCCACGGTGTCGCTGGACCCTGACGAGCTTGTCCACATGCCGGGCCTGCGGGAGCACGGCCACGTCTTCTTCGGCGACATAGCCCTGCGCTGCTACAAGCACAAGGCGCGCTGGACGTATGACGAGCGGGACATCCGCCGTGCCGGCCACGCCTTCGCGGAGCTGCGCCTGGACCTGGACGATGTTGTGGACGTGCAGCTGCCCCCGTACCGCGAAATCTCGGACCGAGACCCGGGGGAGTGGAGCCGTCCCGACTGGCGGCGCCGACTGGTGTCGTGGATGTTCTGCCAGGCCCGCCACAAGGCCCAGGAGGGGCGCCCCTACGAAGAGTGGGACGACACCTGGAAGGAAGCCGGAGCGAACGGACTGCCGGGCGATCTGACGTGGGAGGAGTTCGTCGCGGCCAGCAGCAGGCACCGGGACTCGCAGAACATCGCCAGCACCCGGCCTCTGCAACTGCTGACCTGGTCCGGTGAGACCTGGTTTCTGCCCCGGGCCTACGCGGAGCTCCTGGACCGCTGGGAACAGCAGGAGGAGGAACTGCTCACACAGGCCCGGCTCTGCTCCTGCGGCGCCCAGGGCCCGTACTCGAGCGGCTGGAGGCGGACCACCAGGACGGGGTACGTCACCATGTGCCCGCCGTGCTCTGGAGCGTCCTGCCGCCCGTACACCGGCCACATGCGAGGCGTCCTGTACGAGTCGCCGCGCAGGCGTAACACCCGGGCCGACGACTACCTGTGCCAGCTGTGCAAGGAGAGCCCGGCAGCGGCATGGGATCATTGCCACGACCACGGCTACGTCCGCGGCCCGTTCTGCGGCAGCTGCAACACCCGCGAGGGCACGGCCTTGCCGGACTGGTTGCTCCAGCACCAGGACAGCGTGCTGCACCTGTTGGAGTGCCGGGGCTGCCGCGACCAGCGGACATTGCCGCGCCGGTATCACACGGGCGTGGTCCAGGCGCACCTTGAACAGACCGAGCGGCACGGGCGCTGCCAGCGGGAGCCGTACGCCCGCGAGCTGGAATATGCGCACGGCGTGCACCGGTTCGAGCTGCACTGCGGCTGGCACACGACCGGCCGATGGACGAAGGACGTCACGGCAGCCGAAAAAGCCGCACTCGTGCGGGCCTTCGTCAACGCAGCCCTCGCCGCACAGGAAACCGGGCCCTCCCCTGCTGCCAGGACCGAGGCGCAGTAATCGGCAGGCCCGTGACGTCGTTGCACATGGCATCGCGTGCATGAACATCCGCCCCTCGAACATGCGGCGAGCCCGAACTCAAGGCGCTCGATGTTCGTGAAGCGGACCTCCTCCAGCTGGCCAGCGCGGCGGCCGCTGTCCTGGAAGTACACCTCCTGAGCTCAGGAGGCTGTCCGCTTCGTTGCCTTCTTTGCCAGGGCTTTCTTCCCGCTGGTCTTCTTCGCGGCCGCCTTCTTCGCCGGGGCCTTCTTCTTCGGCCGCATCTCCTGCACCTCGGCCTCACCCTCATGCTCCCCACGGGACTCGCGGGCGGCCCGCACGCTGTCCCGGAGCGCGGCCATCAAGTCCACGACCCGACCCGACTCCGCCGGCGCCCCCACCTCAGGCGGTTTGACGCCTGCGGTTTTCGCTTCGATGACGGCCTCCACCGCATCCCGGTACGTGTCGCGGTACTCGCTGATGTCGGTGCCGCCGATCGCCTCCATCAACGCCACGGCCTCGTCGACCTCCGCGTCGGACAGCTCCACCCCGCTCGGCGCCAGCCCCTCGGCCGACCGCACTTCGTCCGGCCAGTGCAGCGCCTGGAGGACGATGGCATCGCCCACCACCCGCAGCGCGCCCAGCCGCTCGCGGTTGTGCCACGCGAATTTCGCGATGGCGACCTTGTCACTGCGCTGCAGCGCCTCCCGCAACAGGATGTACGGCTTCGCCGCGACCGCCCCGTCGGCCTGGAGGTAGTACGGCCGCCCGTACCGGACGGGGTCCAGCTGCTCCTCGGAGACGAAGGCCCGCACGTCGATCGCCTTGGCGGTGGGCAGGGGCAACGCGTCCAGCTCCCCGTCCGTGATGGGGATGAGCGTGTCTTTCGACTCCTCGTACGCGCGGCCGATCTCGTCCTGGCTGAGCTCCCGGCCGTCCTCGAGCTCGCAGACCTTCCGGTAGCGGATTCGTCCACCGTCCAGGGTGTGGATCTGCCGGAAACTGATCGAATGATCCTCAGTTGCGGGCAAAACCTTAACCGAAATCGTGACAAGGCCGAACGAAACGGCTCCGCTCCATACGGGGCGCATGGCTACCTCCCGGAGCCCCCCTGGGTCTCCCAGGGTAGATGCGCGCTGGTCAGGGCGCCCCCGATCCGCCATCTCCTTCGATGTTCGATTAATATTCGAATGGTGGAGGCGGGTGAGGAATGGCGGTCGAAGGCCGGGCCATGGGTGCGCGGCACGATGCCTGACGGCCAACAACTGGATTTGATCATCACCGGTTGGACGCGTACCCCCGACGGAAAGTGGTGGTGCGAGGCGGAAGCCATCCTGCCCACGCGCTACGAAGACGCCGAGGGCCGCAGCCGCCCCATGGGAGCCCCCACCCCGATCACCCTCCCCGCTGACGACGTCGACCCCATCCCAGACGAGGAGTACGCGCTCGTCCCCCGGGACGGGGCGATCACGGGACGGCAGTGGGTGCTGGAGAAGTTGCATAGGTACGTGGAAGACGACCCATCCCGCCGCCTCCACCGCCGCGACTGCTGGCAAGCTCGCACCAGCCACACCCGCATCACCACCGCCCAGGCCGCCGAGCTGGCCAGGAGGGCAAAGTCGTCCAAGAACCCTGACACCGCGATTTGCGTCGTGTGCCGCCCGGACCGGGCGCTTGTGAACTGACGCTGAGCCGCATCGCCAGACGCCCCGCTGCATCCCGCGAGCCGGGTCACCCCACGCGCGCACCCCTCGCCCGGGGCCATGGCGTCCTGACAGTCGGCCGGATGATGAAGGCCAGGGGGCCCAACTCGCCTGGCGCCGGGGAGCATCCGTACGATCGCGATCATGAGCACCGCCGGCCCCTGGGTCGCGGACTGGAGCACTTAGCCCAGCGCCGCGAGCGGTGCCCCGCAGATCCCGGAGCGGGGACCGGTGGGCCAGCCTGGAGCTCAGCGGCTCAGAATCGGGCGCCCGAGGCCGCGGTATCGTGGAGGGCCTGATGTCCGCTGTTCATGATCTGACAGGAGCGCCGCGCGTGCCTGAGGACCCCATCGCTCAAGGTGAGCTCCATGCCCTCGCCCGCCGCACCGAGGCGGTCGAAGACCGCGTGGAGTCTCTGCAGGTACAGACAGGTGGCAACTTCGCTGCCGTCATCGAGGGCCAGGCCGCGCTCCGCCGTGAAGTGCGGGACGGCTTCACCAAGCTCGATGCCCGCTTCGATGCCCTGGAGCAGAGGATAGAACGCCACCAGGCGCAGATGCTCGAGCTGCTGACGCAACTGGTCGGCAAGCGCCCGGACGGCAGCTGAGCTCAGGACGCCGTTCGCTTCGTTGTCTTCTTCGCCGACGCCTTCTTCTGAGGCCGCATCGGGTGTACTTCTGCCTTGTCAGCGGTCTGGCCACGGGCTTCTTTCGTAGCCCGCGCGCTGTCCCGGAGCGCGGCCATCAGGTCCACGACCCGACCCGGCTCCGCCGGCGCCTCCACCTCAGCCGGCTTGCCCTCTTCGGCCTTCGCGCGGATCACGGCCTCCACCGCGTCCCGGTACGTGTCGCGGTACAGCTCCCGTCCGCAACGCCAGTCCGGTCGAGGGGGCGGGGCGGAGCCGTACGATGATCATCGTGACCATCATTCGTCGCTCTCTGGGTTCTGGTCCCGAGGCGCCGCCTCCGGCGGCCACCGCCGCCTCCGCGCACCGCAAGGGCGCCCTCGAGGCCGACCTGGACGCCGAACTGCCTGCGGTCAAGCTTCCGGACCTGGGCGACCTACGTAACCGCGGCGTACTCGGGGCACCGGGGAGGCGGGGACAGTGAGTACCGCCCGCCGCCCCCTTGGCACCGGGCCTCACTCCGGCGAGCCGGAGCTGTCGCCGATCGGTGACAGCCGCGAGCGTGCCCGTACGGCTGCGGAGCGGGCCGCCGCCGAGCCGGCCGCCCAGTTCGACGAGGAACAGCTGAGGACGTACTCGCCGGGCCGCCGCCGACTGGGCACCGGGCCAGGAACGGGCCAAGCGCTCTAGTTTGAGCCCTCGCCTGAGGACCCAAAACTGAAATCTCCGCAGGTCAGAAGCATGCGAACCCCATACGGCGGGGGAGGCCGCGCGGAAGGCCCGGAGGGAAGGAGTATCCGCACCGCCCGCCGTGGTCGAGGTGACAGACGGGGCGCAGCGCACGCTGGTAGCGGATGCCTGTAGGGCTAAGCGGGGGTGAGGGGCAAACGAGGCCACCACTCGACCGGTGATACATGGCTGCTGCATGGACGGCTTATGATCCGGACTCGTGGACATACCCGACAGACTTACCGCCCTCCAGCAGACAGCTGACGCTGAGCATGCCAAGCTCGCCGGCCTCATTGGCGACGAGCACGACGCCCAGTGGAAGCGCTGGTTCGACGCCGCCGCCGAGATCCAGGCCGCCATCACCAGGCACGCCGAGGACGCTGGCTTCAACCGCTTCGAGGTGGAAGCCGCGGTGAAGAAGGCCGTACGACACCCGGACCCGAAGGACTGATGGGACAGGGAGGCGGTTACCACACTTCAGGGCCGCCTCCGCGCCACTCGATCAGCTCCGGATCGTCCAGTCGCACGTCATCCGGATTCATTCCGGCACGCTGCAGGAACTCCAGAAGCGCGCTGCTCGTGGCCACATCCCGGGCCGGGCCAAGGGGGCCGGACGCAACGGAGCCCCCTCGCAGAAGGGGCTCGCTTCCTCCCTTTTGGGAGACAGCACGGCTGTCGAGGCCTGGTTTCCCACTTCTTGAACCGTCGGATCAAGAACTCGCCGCGCGTCGGCGTGTCGCTCTTGCGGATCTGGCAGTTGAATGGGCATGAAGGACGTCACCACCGCGACCGGCGGCACTGTGGCCGGCGCCGCGATCGAGCAGCTTCTGGCCACCGAGAACTCGAACGAGGGCGTACGCGCCCTGGCGCCTACCACCATCAGCGAGCGGGCCGCGCACGCGTACGACATCGCGCACGGACTGACTGGCGGCGGCGACCTCCACCGCAACGCTCACTCCGCCGGCGCCTCCAACCTCCTGGGCCACGTGACCCCGAGCATCGTCGCGTTCGCCCTCCATCACCTCGACGCGCTGCTGCCCGATCTCACCGCCGAACAGTGGGCACGGATCAACGCGGCCGCCCGCGCCCTCAGTATCCAGGTGCGCGAGGACCTGACCGGCGCGAACGGCACCGGGGCCGGTCTCGGCGAACGCGAAGGCAAGGGTCCGTGACACCCGCGACAGCGGGTTGCCAACGTGCCCAGGGACCCCCAACTCCCTTGCGCACCCTAATTTAGGGTGTATGGTTGGTGGTGTGAGGCAGGGGACATCCCCAGCCCGCTCCGTAAGTCACTCGGAGAACCCCATGAACACGAATGCCGCGGCCGTCGAGGCCAGCGTCACCGTTGAGACCATCCGCACCTGGTGCCGGAACGGCGTCATCACCGCGACCAAGACCGCCGGCCGATGGGTCATCGACGCCGCTTCCCTCGCCCGTCGCATCGCCATCGCTGCCATGCGCGCCAGGAAGGAAACCCCGATGGCCCAGGAACCTCGCGCCACCAGCCGACAGGTCGACCACGCCATGGACCTGCTGAGCAAGCTGTCTGCCAGCGACTTCGGCCTGGAGTACTACGACGGCCCCACCACCCGGCCCGAGATCGCGGCACTGTCCAAGGACGACGCCAGCAACCTCATCGAAAACCTCAAGAACCTCCCGGACGGCCCCTGCTGACGAGCGGCGATGGCCGTACCGCTATCGCCGCCCTCTGACCAACCCACTCCCACCGGCCGGCACGCCCCCGGTCCGAGCCCTTGAAAGGGATCGCCATGCCTTCCACCGGAACCACCGTGCGGATCATCGAGTGCACCAGTCCCACCGAGCTGTACCGGCACTACGACGGCCAGAGCGAGGCCCAGCCCGCCTACATCGAACTGGACGTGCGCGAGGGCACGTTGCTCGCTGACTACAACGCCGAGGTCGGCAATGCCGTCCCGTTCTCGGTCTTCCACGGCTTCGAGCGGCGCTACGGCATCCCGGTCCTCCACGCCGAGGCCGCGAACCGGGTCATGAAGGAACTGGCCCCGCTGGCCGAGCGGATCCTCGCCGACTGGGAAGAGGAGTGGGACGAGCGGAGGGGCAACAAGGTTGCCGTTCTCGGTGACGACGCGCAGGAAGCCGAGGAGGAGATCCGGGAGCGGCTGGGCCTGAACCTCGCATACGGCGACATCGATTCCGACACCCAGGGATTCGACCCCGAGGACCTGGTCACCGAGTGGGACGTCGACGGGGCGGTCACTGGCCACGAGGTGGAGGAGTACGACATCACCGCCGACACCACCGACGCCCGGCTGGACGAGATCGAGGACGAGATTCTGGAGAGCCTGGCCGAGGGCCCCGACGTCCCGGTCTGCCACGGTCTGGACGACTACCTGCGGCAGCTGCGTAACGAGCTCGCCGAGGATGACCCGCTGAACCCGGCCGAGCTGCGCGCGGCCCGCGAGTACCTGGGCCTGACCGGCGACCACCTGGCGAAGCTGCTCGGGGTGAACCCGCGCACCGTGCGGTCGTGGGAGCAGGGCCGCGACCCGATCCCGGGCGATAAGCGGCCGGAGATCGCCGAGCTGAAGGCAGCCACCGACAAGGCCGTCGCGGAGATGGTCGAGGCGTGGGCCGAGGGCGCGCCGCTGATCACCTACCGGAACGATGACGAGTACCTGGCCGCGCACCGCGGCGGCCGGTGGACGGCATCCTGGCACCGCCGGGTCTGCGCCCGGGCCGCCGAACAGACCGGCGCCCGCATCGACTACGCGGAAGACGCGGACGCGCAGGGTGAGGTGTGACCCGCATGTCCACCATCCTCCTCATGTCCGGGCTCGCTCTCATCGTCGTCGGCTTAGTGGCCGCAGCCCTCGGGTGGCTGCCCTACTACAAGGCCTATGGCCTCATGGCTGTCTCCCAAGTGCTGATCGGTTCGGTGAACTTCCTGGCGGGGAACACCTCGGCAGCGTCGATTTCGGCTGCCGCCGCCGCGTTCACTGCGTGGTATTGGTGGAACGGCGGCGGCGGTGACGGCACACGGCGTCGCCTGCGGAGGTGGGCGCGTCGATTCCGCGGCGTGCGCCGCACTGCTCCGGCGGGGTCCTCATGAGCGTGTATCCCTCCTCTGTCGCCCGTGTGGCCCAGGAAGTTTCTGCCCTGTCCATCGTCTACGCCTCGGACGTGCAGGAGGGTGTCGCATGACCAGCACTGAAGGCTGCTCCGCCCCCGCTACAAGCTGTGGAACCCCCGCTGGCTGGCGCGCGGGCGGCCGGTGTGTGCGCTGCCGGATTGCGCACAACGCTGAGACGGGCCGTTACCGGGGCCTGACTGCCGAGCAGCGACAGCACTTCCTGTCTCTCCTGCGCGCAGGACACGGCATCGATCAGGCAGCCACCGCCGCGGGAGTCACGCGGCAGCGTCTGGCGGCCGCCAGCAAGGGGGATGGTGAGCTGCGTGCAGCTCTGGATGGCCGCTCCGTAGAAGTCCAGCGTGCTGCGAGGCTGGGTGACTACCTGGCCGCTCTGACACGAACGGGTGGCGATGTAGCGCTGGCGGCGGCGGTGTGCGGGTTTCCGGAGAAGGGCCTGCACTTCTACAGGAGGGAACAGCCTCATTTCGCGGCGGCGGAAGAGGCCGTGCTGAACATGATCGAAGCGAGTGCACCGGCTCATGGTCGGGTGACTGACGCTCAGCTCGATGATGTCGCGGAGAAGATCGCAAATGGCATGAGCATGAGGCAGGCCGCCCTTGCAAACGGAGTCACCCCAAGCAACTTGCGGCTCTACGCAAGGAACCATCAACGGCTGGCGGCAGCGCTGCCGCCTCTCCGGCCCCAGATGGGCCCCAAAGAGAAGAAGCGGACGCCTGAACGGCTCGAAAGGTTACGGGAGCTCTGGCCGGACCAGAACCTGACCGTCGCACAGATCGCGGCCGCACTGGGGGTCAGCGTGGCCTCAGTGCAGAACTGGGCTGCGAAAATGGGATTGCCCAGACGCAGAGGCAGAAGGCCCGGCCGTCGCATCGGCGCGGCACCGACCAGGCGCAGAGCGCGATGACTGAACCGGGCCGGAACGTTGGTCAGCAGCGCCGATGTCACGACTGCGGAAAGCTCCACACCACCGGGTACAGCCCACAGGCGGCCCCACCACCAGCGGCACGGCGCGTCCCTCCCATCCGCCCATCCCAACACGTTCCGCGCTGTACGAGCTCCTTGAACACTCAGGCCGGAAAGGATCGAACCGCGTGATCCCGCGCCCCAGCGGCCACCAGGCCAGCCAGCTCGAAGGCCACAATGCCCCGACCGGCTCGGTACTCGAGCTGCGGACGTACCAGTCCGAAGCGGTCGAGGCGATTGTGAGTGCTCTGGCCGACGGGGGGCGTGCCCAGTTACACGCGGCGTGCGGCAGCGGGAAGTCCCTGGTCGGTGCGGTGGCCGGGATGCGGCTCGTGCCCGGTGGCGGGCTCCTGGTGGTGCTGGTGCCGTCGCTGTCGCTCGTTGCCCAGACCCTGACGACCTGGCGCGATCACACCCGGCTGGACGCGTTCCTTGCGGTGTGCAGCGACGACACCGTGACCGACGCCCCCACCCACACGTCCGACATCGACTCCGACGTCACCACCGATCCGGCCGTCATCGCCGCCTGGCTGACCGGCGGCCGGGGACGGCGGCTGATCGCGGGTACCTACCAGTCCGCCCATCGTCTGGCTGAAGCCCTCCGCGACACCGGCCAGACGGCGGATCTGGTGGTGCTGGATGAGGCGCATCACCTCGCGGGGCGCCCGGACTTCGTCACCCGGCGGGTCCTGGAAGACGCCTTCCTGCCCGCCCGGCGGCGCTTGTTCATGACCGCCACCCCACGCATCGATGACGTGCGGGTAGAGACCGTGGGCGGCCTGTCGATGGACGACCGCACCGTCTTCGGCCCGGCCGCCTACAGCTACCCGTGGGCGCGCGCGATCAGCGAGGGCTACCTGGAGGACTACCGCATCGTGGTCATGGGCGTGACCGAGTCCCAGGCGATGAAGCTCCTCCAGGACGACGAGCACGCATTCGTCGACCGGGCCGGCGCGCCGGACCTGCGAACCCTGGCGGCCCAGGCGGTCATCACCAAAGCCGCCCGCCAGTACGGGCTGCGCCGGATCCTCGCCTTCTGCCCCCGGCTGGATGCCGCCCGCGAATTCACCCGGACCCTGCCGTCCACCGCGGCCCGGCTGCCCGCCGACCAGCGGCCCGACGGCGTGGTGCATGCGGACCACATCCACGGCGAGATGAGCAACCGCCAGCGACAGACGGTCCTGGACCGGCTACGCCGGCCGCCCGGCGAGTGGATCGTGGTGTCCAACGTGCGGTGCCTGTCCGAGGGCGTGGATGTGCCGGCAGTGGACGCGGTGGCCTTCACCCACCCCAAGCGGTCCCAGGTCGACATCGTCCAGGCCGTGGGCCGGGCCCTGCGCCCGTCGCCCGGCGGGTCGGGCACGGCCACCATCATCGTGCCGATCATCATCCCCGACTCCGCAGAACAGGTGACAGACCTCGACCCGGGGGAGTTCAGGACCCTGTGGCAGGTCGTGCGCGCCCTGCGCGCGCACGATGAGGCACTGGGCATCGAGCTGGACATTCACCGCAGCCACGGGACCACACAAAACCCGCAACTGCCGTCCCGGATCACCATCGAGCTGCCTTCCGGCACCAGCGACCAGGTGCTGCAGCAGCTCAAAGCGATCACGGTGCGGCAGACCACCTCGGCCTGGTGGGAGGGATACGGACATGCCCGTACCTACTACTCGGCCCACGGCCATCTGAACGTGCCGTTCCAGTACGTCACGCAGGAGGGCGGGTTCCGGCTCGGGCAGTGGATCGTCAACGCCCGGCAGCACCACCGGAAAGGCTGGATGCGCCGGGACCGCATCGAAGCACTCGACAAGATCGGCATGATCTGGGAGACCAAAGCCCGGCCGTGGAAGCTGTTCACCGATGAGCTGAAGACCTTCCGCCAGTCCTTCGGCCACGCACTGGTACCGCAGAGCTACATCTCGCCCAGCGGCTACCGGCTGGGCCAGAAGATGAACAGCACACGCAGCAACCCCCACCGCGTGCCGGAGCATGTACGCTCCACCCTCGACAGCCTGGGCATGGTCTGGAACACCCGGCACGCCCGGTGGCAGCAGCTGCACACCGCGGCATACGAGTACCGCGAGCAGCACGGCCACCTCGAGGTACCGGCCCGCTACACGGCCCCCGACGGCTACCCCCTCGGAGCGAAGATCAAGGCGTACCGCAAGCTGTGGCGTGAAGGACGCATCGACCCCGCCGAACAGTCATCCCTGGAAGAGCTCGGCATGCGCTTCAAAACCGCCGACCACTCCTGGCGGGAGTTCCTGGCCGCGTGCGACCGCTACATCGCGGCCCACGGCGACCTCAACGTCCGCAAGGACTACGTGGACCCGGGCGGGTACCGCCTGGGCAAGACCATGGGCTACTACCGGGCCTTGTACGCGGGGACGAAAGCGGGCGGGCTCGCCGACGACCGGCGCAAGGCCTTGGAAGAACGAGGCATGGTCTGGAGGGTCAACACCGCCCGAGACCTCACAGCCGACGAAGCCGAGGCCCTGCGCCGTATCCCCGCCGCCCGCCAGGGCGAGGAAGTGATGCGCCTCCTCGAGGAGGTCGGTATCACGCAGTCGAGCATCGCGGCCGCGCTCCGCGTTCACCGGTCTCACCTGAACGGCAAGATCAAGAAGTACCGCGAGACCCGGTCATGGCCGGTCAGACAGCGCAAGAACGACAGGCCGTAGCACGCGATGTCGGCCCTTCCCGGCAGCGGTCCTCAGTTGGGGTGCTCATCCTGGTGCGGTGCGCGAGTGCCCACAAGATCATGGATGCCGAGGGCATACCTGATCCTGGCAATGCCCGTATCGCTGAGCCCTTCCAGGACTCCCAGCTGCTGGTCAGTGGTCCGCCGCACGTCTCGCGCGGTCCCATAGCCGGCTGCCCATAGGGCTGAGAGCGCCCGGTGGCCGAGGCTGTCGTGACCGAGCAGTGCCGCTAGCTCGATGCCGTTCCGATCAAGGTGAAGGCGCTTGCAGGTCCGGCAGGGCTGGGCGGGAGCCGCGGTCGTCGCAAGCTTTTCTGTTTCGGCGAGGAGGGTTTCGAACTCGCGCGGATGCGCAGCGATCAGACGCCTGACCGCTGTGACCTCTACCTCCCAATACTCCATCGCTGCCTCCCTGCCGACCCCACTTCCACGCTACGGCGAGACCGGCGCGTCAGCGATCGTGACGCTCTCCGGTTGCGGTGGAGAGCGTCCACCGACCGTTCTCAGGCGTGATGGTGTCGAGTCCGCTGGTGGCGACGCGGGCGTCACGCAGCGCGGTGGAGAGCAGCGTGACCGCCTCGCGTGCCCGATGCAGTGCACTGCCGGCACTGCGCAGCTGGCCGTCTGTGTGTCCCTGGCCGTCGACGGATGTCAGCAGCCCGGCATCCCCGAGGCGGTCGAGGAACTGGGCGGTCTGCTCGATGACCTGATCCAGGCTGTCGGTGACGGCTCACACGGAGCCAAGCAGGACGTGGGCGTCCTTAGCGGTCTCCCAGCCGGGGCCCTCTTGGGCAGTCGCGAGTGTGAGCCTGCGCAGCGCGTCGGACGCGTCGAGGCCGAACTGGGCGGGCGTGGTCTTGTGATCCATCCGTCGATTTTCCTCGACAGCAGGCACGGTTCACGTGCGAACGGACAGAACCGGCCTGGACTACGTCAGCGGCGTTGGACCGCCGTCCGAAACAGGGAAACGGGACAGCTTCTCACCACCGGAAGGCCGTCAGCGGAACCGCTGATGTCGTCACCGGAGCAACCCAAGCCCGCCCCCGTTCGAATCCTGAGCTGGGAAAACGCGCAGCTCAGAAAACAGGCACTCACGTCCGCGCGGTCTCGGCTCAGGGGTAGGCGGTGAGCGCGTCGACCAGCGCGCGCAGTTGGAGCACGACATCCTCGTCGACGGCGGCGTTCGTTTGGTCGAAGACCTCGGCGGCCGGCACGAGGACGTCGACGAGGCGGCCGGACCGTACGGCTGGCGGCACCTCTCGCAGCGCCGTACGGAAATACTGCGGGTCCCAATGACCCCGGGCCAGGTCCTCGGCGAGTTCGTGTTCCTCCGGCGTAGGAACCCATGTTCCCGACTGGTACGCCTTGAGGAGCGTGGCCGCGTCGCAGCGCAGGGCCTCGGCCAGTGTGGGCATCGTCACGTACTGCTCAACGATCCAGGGCCATGTACGGCACGCGCAAGGGGGCCTGTGAGCAGCTGGTTCCTGCAGTGATGAGGCTCTGGGAGGCGCGCGGACCGGGCTGAGAGAATGACGGCATGAGTGAGGACGAGCTGTGGCACCGGCTGGAAGCGCTGGAGGGCGGCTGGATTTTCGGCCGCGATCCGCTCGGCGTAGCGCACGTCGTCCTGTTCGCCCATCCGGGCATTGGTGTAGGTGACGGCCAGAGGCTGCGCCGGCCGGTGTAGAAGTCAAAATCTGGTTCCAGTTCAAATACCTGAGTCGTTCTTAAATGGCGTGCCACCCATCTTTCCGGGAGCGCTCTCTTACGTCGATGAGGATGTCCTCAAGGGAGAAGTGCTCCAGGAGCGCCGCACGCAGGGCACTGAGCGATGACCGCATCTCTGCCAGCAGTTCGCGCGGCCGCTGGATGTCCAGGTGCTCCGCAACTCGTTGCTGAGTGGAGGAGTCCCACGGGCCCGCATCGACTGAGGACCGTTCCATTGCCTCGATGAGTTCGGCCTTAGCCTGGAGGAACCGTTCCGGTGACCGCAGCGCGTGAGCCCTCTCGTTCGCTAGTTGTTCGATCTGCTCCCGAGAAGGAGCCAGCGGCACAAGACTGATTTGAAGTCCCGCGATCAGCATACTTAGCGCCTGCGTCTTTCCGTCGACCAAGGACACGAGCCGATTGGCAGCGTCTGGCGCGACGACAGTCATGACCACCGAATGATCGCGCAAGAACGGAATGATCCGCGTCAGGTTTTCCGCCTGGTCGGCCGCCACGCGGGAGATATAGAGAGGAGCCAGGACGCCGCCTGGGTCGGTAACCCGCGCCTCTAACTCGTCGACAATCACTTCGCCGTCCACCACGACCTGGTTAAGCCGCGCATACAGCACAAAAAGGTCAGCTCCGAGTCGTCGCCGCTTTCTAGCGTCCCTCACTCCCTTGATGTTAGGTGCGGCGCTCACGATTCCTTCAATAAGCGTTCGAATGAATTCGAGCACTCCGGCCTCCCCGCATTCCTGTATCGCAGAGGAGAGCATCCCAGATCCTTCACCGTCTGGTGGCTACTTAAGCCTCGATCCACCGGTGGCGGTATGAAGTGATCTTCTGAGGTTTTGCGGGGTGGTTCGCGGGGCGTTGGCTGGGTGCGGGCAGGGGTTATCCGCTGGTTGCACAGCTTTTCCACAGTGGCTCTGGTCGTGCCCGGTTGGGCGGGTGGATGGCGGGGGTCAGGCAGCGTCGGGTGGGCGGTGGAGGGTGTCGAACAGCTGCGTCCACGCGTCGTGCCAGGGCCATCGTCGGGGCAGGTGGAGCGTGAGGCGTCTGGCGTGCCGGGCCAGGCGGGCGGGGACGTGGACGAGGTGGGTGCGGAGGGTTGTGGTGGTGGCTTTGGCGTGGAAGACCGAGGTCAGAGCTCCGGCGGCCCGCAGCAGGTTGTGGGACATCGCCCACAGGATCAGCCATGCCGCGTTCGCGTTGAACTTCCCCGAAGGCAGGTGGGCCAGAGGGCCGGCCTTGCCGTCGGCGATGACCTGCTCGATCACCGCGTGATGACGGTGCTGCCGCTCGGCCTGGAGGGTTTCGAAGGGGCTGTCGGTGAGGAGCGGGTGGTAGCGCCTCGCCGGTGTCAGGATCGATGATCGCCCTCGGGTAGCGGATCGGTGTCCAGGCGCCCTCGGGTATAGCAGCGATGGCCCGCGCCGTATCCCCGCCGCCCGCCAGGGCGAGGAAGTGATGCGCCTCCTCGAGGATGTCGGTATCACGCAGAGCATCGCGGCCGCGCTCGACTACGGGCTGTCCCAGCACGCTCTCCTGGCCGTCTCCGGCCGCACCGGCGACGTCGCCTGATCTCACCCGCCGCCTCACCGCACTTGCGCACGGCGACGCCCGGGCATGGGAACCGTCCGCCGTGCGCGCGATCGTCCAGCAGGCCATCCGTGACGTGCGCACCGCACCGTCCGCCCTCGACGCGCCGCCGACGGATCCCGCCCTCGCCTCCCTGCGTGAGGCCGTCGACCAGATCGCCGCCGACGCGAACGCGATCGGCGCGCTGATGCTCGAAGTCGCCCCCGCCTACCTCTCCGACGCCGACGCTGCCGGTGCCCTCGCCCCGCTGTGCGACGCGATCGGCGAAGATCTCGACCACGGCCTGGCCGCCCGCCGCTACGCTCTCACCGGCGACCGCGTGCCCTGCACGGCACCGTGCTCTGAAAATCGGAAAGCGTCCGGAGCCGGCGCAACTGGCCCGGTGCGTTGGACGGATCCCACAGCTCCGGCTGGAGCCCACCGGTGGAGAGCTTGGCCGCTTCTGCGCGGGGGTCCGCTCACGTCACGGTGCGGAGGTGATCACGCCGGGCGGTGACCAGGTCGCGCCACCGCTGGCGGGTGGGCTCGGCGCCGTCGATCCACCGTGTCTGTGGGGCATGGTCGGTGGGGAGGGGAAGGCCGGCCATGAAGTGGGCGATGTCGAGGTAGTAGGTGTAGTCGCCGTCTTGGGTGAGGTCGCGCAGCCGGGAGACTGTGGCCCGTACTGCGGCCTCGTCGTCGCGGACGGCATGATGGAAGCTGAGTGCGAGTTCGAGAGTGGTGTGGGCGGCGGTGACGCCGGCGGTGGTGATGTCGGCGAGAAGGACACTGGCGCGGTCTGCGACCCTGGGGCCGGGGGTTCCTGCGGCGCGGATGAGGTCGGCGATGTGGGTGGTCAGGGTGGTGGCGCGCAGGGTGAGCCCGGTGAGCAGCTGCTGGGCGAGTTCGAGTTCGTCTTCGGCTTGGTCGGGATCGGTGAAGGCCAGGGTGAAGGCGCGTTGGGCCTGGGAGGTGGCACATTCGCCGGCGACGCCGTGCTGTTCGGCCTCGGTACGGGCGGAGTGATATGCGGCGGCGGCGCGGTCTATCTCGCCCTGAATCCACCACACGTCACCTTCGACGCGGTGGTGGCGGCCGGCCCAGCCGAGCGTGCGGGCAGTTGCCAGGGCGGTGGGGAAGTCTCCGGCGAGTCGGGCGAGGTGGGCCAGGCCGCGGCGGGCGGCGGGGGCGAGGCGGCCTCCGCCGTCAGCGACCAGCTGCATCCCGCGGCGGGAGTCTTCGCTGTGACCGAGGTCGCGCTGGGCTTTGGCCAGGTAGTAGACGGCCATCTGCTGCAGATCGGCGGGCAGCAGGCCGGTATCGATGACGGCGGTGAGCCGGGCGGCGGTGCGCTCGCGGTGCTCGTGCTGTCGGCGGGCGAGGGTGCTGAGGGTTTCCACTAGGGCGTCCGCGGGTGTCTGCAGCGCGGTCTCGTCCTGGTCGTCGGTGGGAGGGGCGAGCGGTTCCCAGATGGAGTCGCTGATGTAGGACCAGGCCGCGTCGGCGAGCCAGCCCAGGTCGAGGCGGGCTTCGCGGGCCAGGCGCAGGCCTTGGCGGAGGCAGCCGATGAGCAGCAGGCGGTTCTGGGCGGGGCTGGTGGTCCATTGCTCGCCCAGCGCGGTGAAGGCCCGCTCGGCGGCTTGGGCCCAGTCGCGTGGTGACCAGCGGTCGTCGGTGTGGTCGTCGGCGGTACGGAGGGTGGAGCGGATCAGCGCGTGGAGGTGGTAGGGCCACAGGCCGAAGGGGTCTTCTTGGATGAAGGGGCGTTCGACCAGCCGCCTGGCGGGTGCTTCGTGGGTCAGGCCGGCGGCTTGGGCGGCCAGGTTCAGGTCGAAGGCGTCCAGCAGGGCGACCGAGCGCAGGACGTGCCGTTCGTCCGGGGTGAGGTCGGCCATGGTGCGGGCGATCAGAACGGGGAAGTCGTGGTCGAAGTCGCCGGGCGCCGGGGTCTGCCCGGAGCGGCGGATCTCCAGGTACCGCATGACGGCCAGGTCGAGATAGAGGGGCAGGCCATGGGAGTGGTCGGTGATGACCTGGCGGATAGCCGCAGGGATGAGTGGCTTGCCGTCGCGGGTCAGGCGGCGGGCCAGGTAGTCGTCGCAGTCCTCGGCGGAGAAGGCTCCGATCAGGATCTGCCGCCGCCCACTGCCGACTGGGTCTGGGGCGGCGGTGCGGGCGGGCGGGATCGGGCCGGCGGCCAGGCCCGGCCAGGCTGTGGGCCCGGTGAAGTCGAGTTGCCCTTGCAGGCCTGGGTCGGCCCACTGCAGCCGGGAGCGGCCGGTGATGATGAAGACCGCGTTCGGCATGAGCCACACCACGCGCTGCAGCAGGCGCTCGAAGTCGCGGTGCGTGCGGTCCCCGATGTCCTCGAAGGTGTCGAGCAAGACCACCAGCGTGGGGCGTTTGTCCGCCGGGAGCTGGGCGATCTCCCACGCCAGCAGGTGCGAGTAGAAGGACAGCGCGTCAATGTCGGGGTCGGCCTCCAGCAGGTCTGCCAGCCGGGCGCACCCGGCGAGCGCGCGGACGGTCTGCCGGCGCTCGCGCAGCGCTTGGACCAGCGAGCCGGTCACCTGCCCGATCGCCGATCCGACGCTGCCGGGCATCAGCAGCGCCTGGGCGACGTCGGACAGGGCGGACTGCATCTGCTGCGGCATGGCCTTGCCGAACCGGGCCAGGGCGCCGCGGCGCAGGTACTCCTCGAGCGGTTCGCCGGGGTGGTTGTGCTCCCAGTAGCGGCGCAGGGCCACATCGAACGCGGGCAGCGGCCGGCCGAGCTCGGCGAGAGCGAGGCGGAGGGTGAGGATGACCTGCTCGAAGTCGGTGCCGGCCGACCGGGCGAGGTCGATACGCACCGGCAGCAGCCGTGCGCTGGTCCAGGTGGGCGTGCCCCACTGGGCGGGCCGGTGCTCGGTGGCGGTGAGGGCGGCTTCGAGCTTGCGGGAGAAGGTGGATTTCCCGATGCCGCCGACCCCGTGGAAGACGAGGACGTTGTCGCGGGGGGCTTCGAAGTCGTCCGCGGTGAAGCCCGGATCGGCGGTGGCCCGCAGGTGGGCGGTCAGCATGGCCGCGACCAGGTTCCACTGTGCCTGACGGTTGGTGAACGCTTCGGAGGTGTCCAGGCTCCGGTCGTTCGTGCTGAACAGCGTCCTCAGATCCCGGCCGGCCACGGATCCCCCCAGAAATGATCAACTGGCATCAACCTAACTGGCGATGCCCTCTGGAATGTAGCGTCCGCCTCGAGTACCCCCTGTGTCCACGGCGGAACTCGCCAGCGCAGGCGGTGGCGGACCGCCTTGCCGGGCGGTTTCTGCTGGCCGGACAATGACCCGGCTTACCAGATACCGACAGCAAGGCGGCCCCTTCGTGCCTGACGCAGATTCCCCCGACTTCTCCGCGCTCGATGGCCACGGAGGCGATGAGCAGCAGGCGTTGGACGCCGTGCGGGAGGTCGTAGCCTGGTGCTCAGCCCAGATCGCCCGTGAGCACCGGGCCCCGGTGCCGGATGAGGACCGCCTCCAGGAACTCCAAGCCGTCCGGCAGGAGGCCCTGGCAGATCAGGCCAGGGCAGAGACGGCCAGCCCTGAGGAGGCGGCCCGGATCGCCGCCGACTACGCCGCCCGGCTGAAGGAACTCAACGGCCGGTAGCTCTGGACACGCTGGGGGAGAAGCGGCCTGGTCGGCTGCGGCCGGTCGATCCACAGCGGCTGCATCCGTGCGGGCATCAACGGGCGCGCCATGTCGGCGATCTGGTCCAGCTCGCGGTGGTGCCGGGGCAGTGCCTTGCGCAGCGCCTGGTGGAGCGCGAGGAACTGGGCCGCTTCCTGCTCGGTGTAGGGGCGGTGCTGTTCTGCCGCGAGTGCCCAGGAGATGCGCCGGTCGACGGCTGGCCGCTCCTGGCGGAGCAGGGCCTGACCGTCGCGGCGGATCACGGTCACGGCCGCGATCGCCGGATGGGTCTGGGCGAGTTCCATGATGTCGGCCAGAGCGCGGAAGCAGGTGTCGTGCCCGGTCCGGGAAGTGAACCGGCCGGTGGCGCCGATCTGCAGAGCGCGGGCGTACCGCAGCGCGGTCGCCAGGCGGCTGTCGGCCGCCCGCACGGCCAGCACCACCAGTTCCACCGGGTACGCGGCGGTCGCGAACGGCACCGCGCTGGCCAGGAACTCCTCCCGGCTGCCCGGCGCGGCCTCGATCAGCACGTCGCCGCGCCGGGCACGTACATACGCCTCGGCCTCGGTGAACCAGGCCCGGTAGTCCGCCCGGATTGCTGCGCCCGCGTTGCGGGGATCGTCCTTCAGCAGCTGGTAGTAGTCCGGATGCGAGACCTTGAAGTCGTCGCCCACCAGCTTCGTGGTGCCCGGCCGCATGGCCCGCTTGACCATCCGCGCGGCCACCGTCTTTCCCACGCCGGGCTGACCCAGCACGTACACCGCTCGCGGATCATCCCGGGCGATGATGCCGCTCAGGTACGAGGGCGCGATCAGCTCGTCAAAGATCCAACGGTGTTCCCCGGCGGAGAGCCGGTGATAGTCCACGCCCGGTGCCTGCCGTCGCGGCTGGGCGATGCGGCGGACCGGCTCCGCCAGGGCGGCGGCGCGCTCAGCGTCCCGCTGGACGGCCAGGCGCCGGTCCTCACAGCGCACATCACGGTGCAGACGCTGGTCGGCCGAGGCGAGCTGACGCCGGAAGACGGCCGTCTCCCGGGCCGTCCATGGCCGCGACCGCTCGTAGGTGACCGCCCGGTCCGCCGCTGTTCGCCGCCGCCACGCCCCGTCCACGAGCTCGTTGTCGTACAGCACCGTGCCGTCGCGCCGTACGACGGTGATCCGGTCGGCCAGCTGCTCAGCCTCGATGACCGCCAGCGTCCGCAGCATCCCCTTCGCACAGGCGTCGTGGTTCTCCCACGACACATACCGGCCGCCGCCGTCGATCGCCTCGGACAGGAAGCGGTCCAGGACCCCCAACTGACTCAGGGCCTCCGCTGTCGCCAGCGCCACCACCTCAAGGCGGGTACCGGAGCGCCGGTATGCGGCAGAAGAGGCCCGGAACTCGTCGGGATCGGCCAGGGCCGACTCGACCACCGCATCCAAACGCCGGGCGCGGACGTATTCCTCCACAGCGGCCTGCCAGCCGCGCGTATCGGGCCGGACCTTCACACCGGCCGTACGGACATCGGCGGCCAGCAGCTCGGCGTAGCGGCGGTGTGCGGCCTTGTACAGGTCGCTGCCGATCCGTACGGCGCCGCCACGCCTGTTCAGCGCCGCCTGCACTATGTCGGCGACCGCAGTTTTCCCCGCGCCAGGTTGCCCGCCGACGACCACTACGGTCGGCCGGTCCTGCCGTACGGCACTCTTCGTCCACGTCGGGAGGATCACCTGGTGCAGCACGTCGTGCCTCTCCTGTTCGGACAGCGCGACTGAGCTGGCGTCTGTCTCTCGCAGCACCGAAGCCTCCCCGTCTTGTGATCACTCACCCTTGACTCTAAAACCAAGGATAAGAATACCGCAAATCCAAGGATAAATCCATGATATTGTCCGAGGTGGAGGTGAAGTATGCCGAGTGAGGAAGAACTGTTCGCGGCGGTGGATGCGCTGCTGGAAGGTGATCCGCAACTGCCGCCCCCCGCCGAGCGGACCCGGTTGCGCGAGGCGGCCGACGTCACGCAAGCGCGCCTGGCCCAAGTCCTGCAGACGACCACGCAGACCGTGAAAAACTGGGAGAGCGGCCGGTCCGAGCCGCGACCGCCGCGCCGCCAACCGTATCTGCGGCTGCTGGATGCATGGGCCGCCCAGTACCCCCCAGAGCCAGAGAACTGAACCAGCTCCGCAGCGGACACCGGCCCCTCAGCCTGGCCTCACCTGCAGCTGTATGTCGCCCCGCAGGAACGTGGGGTCCGGTTGTGCTGCAGGTGATGTCGACGGCGGGCTGCATCAGGAAGCGCCTGCTCAAGAGCTTCAAGACGCACGCCTGGTCAGGGGCTGCCGATGGGGGACCAGGCTCTTGGCGTGCTGGAGTATTCGTCGACGCTGGAGAGGTCCGCGCTGACGCTGTAGAGGTGGTCCTTTGTCGCGACGAAGGAGCTGACGGGATCACCGATGACGGTCCAGGCTTTCTTGGACCGGTCGTACTCCTGGAGCTTCCCACTGGTGGTGTCGGTGGCGTAGAGCGTGGTGGGGCTGGTGAAGATCTGGTCGGTCGCGCCGCGCACCTGGTGCCAGACGCCCGGTGTGCCGCTGTACTCGAAGGTGCCCTGGCGGTCGGGGCCGATGCCGTAGAGGTGGGTGGCGGTAGCGGCGAAGTGGGCGCCGGGGCCTCCGATTTCCGTCCACGTCTTCTTCGAGCGGTCGTACTCCTCGATGTTGCCGGTCTTGCCGTCGGTGGCGTAGAGCGTCGTAGGGCTGGTGAAGATCCGTTCGGTCGCGCCGCGCACCTTGTGCCAGACATGCGGTGTGCCGCTGTATTCCATCGTGCCCAGGGTGCCGATGCCGTAGAGGTGGGTGGCGGTTGCGGCGAAGTGGCTGCCGGGGCCTCCGATTTCCGTCCACGTCTTCTTCGAGCGGTCGTACTCCTCGATGTTGCCGGTCTTGCCGTCGGTGGCGTAGAGCGTCGTAGGGCTGGTGAAGATCCGTTCGGTTCGTTTGCGAATGACGGTCCAAGCACCGGCCTTGCCGGTGTACTCCTCGACCCGTGCGTCGGCGGTGATGCGGTAGAGGCGGCTGGAGGTTGCGACCACGATGCCGGCTTTACCGGCTCGGGGCCGGGATTCCTTTGGCGTCGGCGATGCCGGGGCGGATGACGGCGGGGGTGTCGGCCGGTCTTTCGGCGGAGCCATCGGACCGGTGGGGGACGTGGTCGGCCCTGCAGGCGTCGTGCTCTGCATACCTTGCTCGGGAACGTTCAGGGGGGATGTGGTGCTGGGCTGGTC
Organism: Streptomyces sp. NPDC000941; assembly: GCF_053599555.1. Lineage (NCBI taxonomy): Bacteria > Bacillati > Actinomycetota > Actinomycetes > Kitasatosporales > Streptomycetaceae > Streptomyces > Streptomyces sp. NPDC000941. The sequence continues at coordinate 4,071 of NZ_JBSFMM010000011.1, read as the reverse complement.
GTTCGAGCTCTGTAACTGGTTGGCGATGATGAGGACGGCGACCAGGGCCGCGAGTGCCGCCCACTGCGCGGGGGTTCTCCAGCGCCTCAGCCGGGCCGCGCGCGGGACATGGCCGGTCGATTGGTCTCCTCGCGCCGCGTCGCTGCGGGAACTTGGATCCGACGAGGCCGCCAGCGGTTTCTCCGGGGCGGTCTGCGCGGCCTCGCTCGGGTGCTTCGGTGCGGCATCCTCCGAGGCCGGCGGGTTGTCCGCGGACACCCCGGCCGTGTCGTCGCGGACAATCGACTCCAGAGCCGGAGCCTGGTCAGGGCCGGGCACGGGGCCGCCTGGAGCCGGGGGCGGCGCAGGTGTGGGGTCCGGCGCGGGTGCGGTGCGCGGGGGAGAGGATGCTGCCATGGCAGCGGCGTGGAGGCGGCGTGCCTCCTGGAGCCTGGCGCCTCTGGTGCGGGCGTCGCGGGGAAAGCGGTCCTCGATGATCCGGTTCAGGCGGGGCAGCGGAATGATCTTCAATCCGGATCGGTACTCGCTCCACACGCTCCTGCTCAGCTCGTAGCGCTCCTCCAGCTGGCTCACCGTGTCGTGCGCGGTCAGGTCCCGCAGGAACTGCGCGAGGGCGTTCGCCTCCGCAGTGCGGCCCTTTAACGGCCCAGGACGGCGCCCTGATCTACCCATAACTCCCCCTTCGATGTGCGGCATGTTCGCGGAAGTTCGCACAGGTTCGCGGTTATCCGGTGTCCCCCATCCCGCTGACCTGGGCTGATCCCGCTACGCCCCGACGAATAATCAGAGCAGGTTCCAGCGTGGTGTTCCACCGCTTCAGCCAACTGGCCAGCGGAGTCACCACAGCGAAGGGACCACCGTGTACCGAGCGTTCGCCCGCCGGCCCAGGCGCCTCGCAGCAGCGGCGGGGCTGGCCATAGCTGTCGGCCTGGCCGTCGTGCCCTCCCAGGCCGACAGCAAGCCCCACAACCAATACCCCTCCACGACCGGGACACTCGGCCAGAACGCCGCCCCGGGCGGCCCGGTCACCCGTGAGCAGGTCATCGCCCGCGCCCAGCACTGGGTCAAGGAGGCCGTCCCCTACAGCCAGTCGCACGGGTGGAAGGACGACGCGACCGGCGGGCACTACCGGCAGGACTGCTCCGGGTTCGTCTCCATGGCCTGGCAGCTCAAGGACAGCCTCACCACCCAGTCGCTGCCCAGCGTCGCGGACAGGCTCCCCGGTTTCTCCCGGCTGGAGGCCGGTGACGCCCTCGACTACCTGGCGGGCCACGCCCTGCTGTTCGGTGGCTGGACCGACCGGGCCAAGGGCGACTTCGTCTACTACAGCGAGAGCCGCACCGGCCGGCCTGCCCGCAAGGAGAGCGCCAACATCCACGACAGCCGCATCGCCGGCCACCCCCGCACGGTGTATGTCCCGCTGCGGTACAAGAAGCTGGTCGCCCCGCCGGCCTCCACCACACCGGCTCGGTCCACCACACCGGCTCGGTCCACCACACCGGCTCGGTCCGCTACACCGGCTCGGCGTGTCACACCAGCTCCTGCCCCGACGCCCAGCAAGCGTGCCGCTCCGTCGTCCCCTGCTGTCCCTGCGGCACCGACGCCGACCTCGGTACCCCTCGCCAAGTCCTCGGCCAGCGGGCCCGGAACGAGCTTCGCCGCCACCGCCAGCCGGCTGTACGCCATCTCCCCCGACCGCTCCGCCGTCTACGAGTACACCGGCAAGGGCGACAGGTGGGTGAAGGTCCGCGGCCGCACCGGCCGCATCTACACCAGCCGCAGCACCCTCTACGCCACCAGTGCCCGCGGCGATATCCACCAGTACAACCGCGCCCGTAAGAAGTGGACCCGCATCGGCGGGCCCGGAGCGGAGTTCGCCGCCACGAACGGGCGCCTGTACGGGATCAGCCCCGACCGCTCCGCCGTCTACGAGTACACCGGCAAGGCCGGCAAGTGGAGCAGGGTCGGCGGTCCCGCCAGCCACCTCTACACCAGCGGCAGCACCCTGTACGCCACCAATCCCCGTAGTGGCGATATCCACCAGTACAACCGCGCCCGTAAGAAGTGGACCCGCATCGGCGGGCCCGGTGCGGAGTTCGCCACCACGGCAAAGCGCTTGTATGGGATCAGCCCCGACCGCTCCGCCGTCTATGAGTACACCGGCAAGGGCAGCAGGTGGACGAAGGTCGGCGGTCCCGCCAGCCACCTCTACACCAGCGGCAGCACCCTGTACGCCACCAATCCCCGTAGTGGCGACATCCACCAGTACAACCGCGCCTGCAAGACATGGACCCGTATCGGCGGGCCGGGGGCCGACTTCGCCAGCACCCGCGACCGGCTCTACGGAGCCAGCCCCGACCACAGCGGGGTCTACGCCTACACCGGCACACCCAGCGCCTGGGTCCGCATCGGCGGCCCGCTTGCTCCCTGACCTGCCGCCTTTCAGCTCTCGCATGAAACCTCCCGGAAAGGAACACAGATGAACCCCATCGAGCCCATGCCCGACCCACAGGAACCCCGGCGGGTTGCCATGCTGTGGCGCCGATTCCATGGCGCGTTCCGCATGGTGTGCCTGCTGGCCGTCGGAGTCCTGGCCCTGGGCGTCGCCGCGAACGCCGCCCCCTCGAACCAGCCGGGCGGGGACGCCTCGGCGGCGACGGTCGAGCTGGAACAGATCGTCGCAACGAGTAAGGGCGTCTACGGCCTGTCCGCCGACCACCGGGGCGTCTACGAATGGTCCCCCCACCAGGACGGCTGGAAGAGGGTGTTCGGAGGCACCACCAAGCTCTACGCAGGCGGTGACACCGTCTACGCGACCGATGTGGCCACCCGCAGCATCTGGAAGTACAACGGCGACCAATGGAACCGCATCGGCAACCCCGGCCTCACCTTCGCCGCCGCCGACGACAAGCTGTACGGCATCAGCCCCGACGGCAACGAAGTCTGGGAGTACACCGGCAAGGGAGACATCTGGAACAAGATCGACCGCCCCGGCCCGGACAAGGACCTCTACACCGGCCCCTCCAAGAAGACCAACTCCCTCATGGACCTCGTCTCCCGTCCCAAGGCCCTGTACGCCACCGACCGGGACACCGGCGACCTCTACGAGTACAGCGGCAAGGAGTGGACCAAGGCCGGCGGCCCCGGCACCACGTTCGCCGTGACCGACGAGAACCTCTACGGGCTGAGCCCCGACGGCGCTGTCCGTGAGCGCGACCCGAAGAGCGGTGAGTGGATGCCCGTTGGCGAACGTGCCGAGCACATCTTCAGCAGCAACACCCTCTACGCCATCAACCGGGACACCCACGACCTCTACAAGTACGGCGGTAAGCCGAACCAGTGGGACCGCGTCAGCGGTCCCGCCGCTGCCTTCGCCACCAGCGGCGACTACCTCTACCGGCTTGCCCCCGACCGGCGCTCCGTCCAGAAGTACGACGGCAACGGAACCAACGACCAGTGGCTCGACCTGCGGGGGCCAGCCGCCTCGGCAACCCGCGAGGAGAAGATCGACCGTCTGAACAGCCTCATCCAATTCGGCGATGAAGCCAGGAACGCGTGGTACGAGGCACTCGGCGCGCACCGCACGGGCAAGCCCGACCCTTACGAGTTCAGGTGGACGACCAACATATGCAACGCCCCGGCCCCGAACGCCTACGGCAGCTATGACTTCACCCTCGCCTGTGTCCGGCACGACTTCGGGTACCGCAATTACAGGGACCTGTTCGGCGAGGACGCATTCCGCAACAGCCCGACCGGAAAGCAGCGCATCGACCAGATCTTTCTCCAGGACCTCAACATGGTCTGCGACGACCCGGGCTGGCCCCTCCGCCACACCCCCGCCGACCGCGCAGCATGCAAGACAGCCGCTAACAGCTACTTCGCGGGTGTCGTCATCGGTGGCTGAACCGCACCACCACTGAGCAGCCATGACGTGGGGGGAGCCACCCAGGGAAGGGTGACTCCCCCACCTGCGGTCGACGAACACAGCGGACGTGAAACGAGTTCGTCAGCACGGACAGTGACGCGGCAGGGCCCCTCATCGTCGGCGGTGGTGATCCACTCACCACCGCC
>NZ_JBSFMM010000010.1:0-110277 GCF_053599555.1 Streptomyces sp. NPDC000941 | reverse complement strand
ATCCTGAAGTTCGGCGAGGACGCCCAGGCCGCCACCCCGGTGTACGAGGACAGCAAGCCGCAGGCCGTGGTCACCCTCGCCCCCGGCGAGACCGCCTACGCCGGAATCCGCACCTCCTCCGCCGACGGCTCGGGCCAGAACGGCTACAAGGTCACCTCCCTGGAGGTCTACCTCGAAGGCTCAGACGACTCCAAGTCCGTCGAACTCCCCGGCGGCTCCGTCTACATCGACGACACCGCCCAGGTCACCTACTGGCAGAGCGACCTGTCCAACGCACTCGACTGACGACCGCCGGCCTTCGCCGGCCCACAGACCCGGGGAGCCGACTTCCCCCCGGCTTCCCGTCCCGATGGCCCCCGCCGCTGCCCTGCGGCGGGGGCCATCGGTTTTCCGGGCGAGGCCATCCCCTCGACGCCCCCGAGGTGCGCGGTGCCGCGAACCGCGTGTCCTCGATTCTCGGAGTGGCGCCGGGCCCGCCGCCGTGCAGCGGTCTGGAGCACCAGGTGGACCGCGTCGGTGTCGCGCCCGATCGAGCAGCCCGGCGGCAGACCGGGACTTTGCCGTCGATCCGGCGGGCGCGAGCGCTGGTGGCGCGCGGTGCGCCGACTGGACATCCGCCGACCGCCGCAGGGCGAGCTGACCGAGGCCGAGCGGGCCGTCGTCGGCGAGCGGCAACCTGGACGTGCCGCTCTCGGTGACCCCGTCCGCAAGGACCAGCCCGCGGCTCAGATCCGTACCGCCCTTCACCCTCGTCCAGCGGTCCAGGCGGGAATCAGTGCATCGGGCACGGGATCGTCGGGCGGGTCCGATTCGCGCTGCACGCGACCACTTGCACCGAGGCGAATCCAGTACCCCGCAGGTACCAGCCGCCGACGACGTCTCCGCCCCAGCTGAGCCGGTCTTCCGCGGTGGCGAAGCGCTCGGCTTGCCGGGCGGGGTTCTTGTCGTGGGCGGTCATGAAGGACGGGGTTAGGCCGGTGACCTGGTCTCGGTACCAGGCAGAAGCCTTGTCCGGCGCTTCGAAGGTCGCCTTGATCGTTCTGGCTGGGCGTAGCAGCCAGTGTGCTACCTCCAGGGGTGGTACGTCACTTGCCATGAAGGCGGGGCTGGCAGCTGCGATCTGCTTCCACCCCTGGGGCGGGATGTTGTGGCTGCTGAGGTGGGGTGGTCGACGCGCCGATTCGTCGTCGTAGGTTCGGCGTTCTCCGGTCCAGCGGTAGCAGTGCCAGTGGTCGGGCTTGGGGGGTGCCGTCATGATGGGGCTCCTGCGTGGTGGGGAGCGGCCCCGCCCTGCGGCGGGGGTTGTCCAAGGGCGGGGCCGCGGTCTACCTATGGCGCCTGGCGTGGGCTACCTCGCGTACTGGCGCCCGTCGTCCGAGTCGCCAGGCGTCTGCCCGCCCGGTGTCGGGGCGTCGGTGTCGGGCATGGTGTCGCGGTCGCCCGGGTCGTGGCGGGCGGTGTGCTGTAATCGCATGGGCTACTCCTGTGAGTTGGGGTGTCCCCGCGCTGGTTGCGCGGTCCTCGTCCCGGCCCACTGGCCTGCAAGCGGGAGGCCGGGGCGAGGGGTCCGTGGGGTGGGCCGCCAGCGGTCCACCGGTCTATGTGGCGTCCGCCTTGTGGCAGTCGCAGTCACAGCGGACGGTGAAGATGAGCGCGCCGACGGTCGCGGGCGGTATGGGTGCCGCGCGTACCTCGCCTGGCCCTTTGCAGAAGGCGTGGATCTCGGCGGGCGTGGTGTCGGGCTCGGTCGTGTGCAGAGCGCAGTACGGGGACATGCGCCGGTTGCCGACGGGGACGGTCACCTCGTCTGCCGCTCGCGCTGCAGGGTGACCAGCACGTCGTACAGGTCGGCGTCGGGGTGCGGTCGTCGGCGGTTGCACTCCGGGCACAGGTGGCGCAGGCAGCCGGGCCCGGAGGCTGACGCGCGCAGCACGGTGATCGGTTCGCGGGTGGGCTTGTCGCAGCGATAGCAGCACTCGGTCACCGGGCGGCCCCCTCGCGTGGGCCGAGCGCCGCGCTGGTGGCGATCTTCAGCGCGGCGAGGAGAGCCGTCGGGTCGGTGAAGTACCGGCCGCACCGGAGCGGCACGCGCCAGTGCACGCCAGGCCCGGTCGTACGGGCCACCGGTGGCACCTCGATGTAGGCGGTCGCCCCCCACACCTCGATGCTGGGCAGCCGGCTCATGTCCCATGCGGCGGCTGAGCCGGGCGCGATCAACCAGTAGAGGACCTTGTCGAAGGGGTTCTTGATGACCGCGCCCGTCGCCTCGCCCAGCAGGTCGAGGGTGCGTTTGCCGATGCCGATGGAGAGGGGAACGCGCACGACGTCCCAAGATCGGCCAGCGGACTGCAGCTCCGTGTTACGGCCGCTTGGCGGTGCCCACGATCCGAAGTTGAGAGGGTCGGCGTCCATCGGGCTCGCCTTGGTCGCGGCGGGCACCCGCAAGGGTTCGGCCATGGTCGGAGTCGTCCCATCTGCCTGGTCGGTGTGGACAGGTAGATGGTTCTCCGCGGACAGCGCCACAAGTGACCCAGCGAGGGTCAGTCAGGGTCACTCGCCGGCGTGGCACCATTCCGCGAAGTTGCTGAGGCTCGCGGCATCGCCGCGCCGCAGTCGGCGGAGCGTGGCGATGTCCTCGCGCACCCATGGGTGGTCGCGGGTGTGCTGTGGAGCGATGTGACGGGCGGTCTGCAACGATTGGTACGCGTCGCGGGCCAACCCCGACCAGAGCTGGGCGCGAGCCAGATCGATATAGAACCCGCTCCGGCGCTCGGCAGGCAGAGAACGCGGCGGGGCCCAATCGCTGGCGACGGCCAGGGCCCGACGTACATGGTCACCGCCGAGGCTGACGGCAACGGAGACTTCATGGACGCGGACGCTGCACGGCCCGAACGCTGTGCCCTGGTAGACGTCCTCAGGTACAGCGGCCCCCAGGCGCAAAGCCTCCGTGAGGTGGTGATCCGCAGCCTCCACAAGTCTGGCTCGTCCAGCGATAACAGCGGCTCGCATGTGCAAGGCACCCAAGGCAGCGATCGCCGTATCGTCCTGACCAGTGGGTGCGTTGTCGATCGCAGCCTGCAGCGCGCGCAGCCCGGGGACGTACGCGCGGGCCGCGAAGAAGGTCTCGGTGCGGACGTAGGCGACGGTTGCGTCCAACAGAGGGTCCGAGGCGTATGGAACCGCCCACCGCATCAGGTCCACCAGGCGCGCAGACAGGTCCCGGGCGCCGTACTTGTACGCCACGGCGTCAGCGGTTCGCAGCGCGGAAACCAGCAGGCTCGCGGCCTCGGCGCGCTCTTCGGCCGGGGCGAGATGGAAGGCACGGGTCAGCTCGCCGATGAGGGACGGCAGATGGCGAGCGATCCGCACGTATTGAGCAGCCAAGCGCCATGTCACTGCCTCGTCCACTGCGGTGCGCAGCTCGGCCAGTGGCCGGACTGGCCCGTCGTCTGGGGCGTCATACGCGGCAATGACGGCTGACAGAGACGGCATGGCGGCGTGAACACGCGCGTCCGCCCGATCCCGGCTCCCCAGCAAGCGGGAGGTGTCGACGCCGATCGCAGCCGCTAATGCCTCCACGACACCGTCGCCGGCGCCCCGAGCACCCCGCTCGATCTTCCGTAGGGTGCCGACATGGACCCCGGCCGCGTCGGCCAACTCCTGCTGTGTCATACGTGCGATGCGGCGGTGGTAGGCCACGCGTTTGCCGAATGCGCGGGCGTTCTCAGTCGGCATGCTGGTGCTCCGTTCGGTGCGTCCACTCCGAACGGTAGCGAGCGGCCCCATATGTACGAGGCCACTTGCTTCATGCGGCGGCGAGCCGTACGAGGTCGAGCAGCGAGTCGATCTGCCAGTCCGCGGCGGCCGCCTCCACTGTGCCGGACCACAGATGGCCCCAAGGACCACGGCGCAGATGCGCGGCGCGCAGGCCCGCGGCCTTCGCCGGCTGCGTGTCGTTCGCGGGGTGATCGCCTACGTACACGGTCTCGCTGGGCGCGGTTCCTGCAAGGCCCAGAACGCGGGCGAAGAAGCGCGGATCGGGTTTGGCGATCCCCCACTCTCCCGAGGTGGCGATCTCGTCAACGGGCAGCTTGAGGTCCCGCAGCAGAACACCAGCGCGCACCGTCTGGTTGCCCGCGATGACGACGCGGATGCCCGCCTCACAAAGAGCAGCGAGCGCTGGACGCACATCTGGATACAGGTCGGACTCGTCGAGGTCCTCGCCGACTCCAGCGGCCTCCATCGCGGCTCGCTCGGCCGCTATGTCGATGTCGGGCCGGATGAGCCGCAGGGCTTCGGCGTTGTCACGCCCTTGAGCGACCACGGCGCCGACGAGGGCGGAGAGGGTATGGCGGGGGATGCCCAGCCAGTCAGCCCATGCCCCCCAAACGCGGTCGTCCCGGATCAACGTCTCGCCGACATCGAAGACAACTGCGCGAATCATGCGTGCAGCCTAGAACGGGGGCAGAACGGGTGAGTGCCAGATGCTCACCCTGACCCTGCGCAATCTGGAGCGCGACGGTCTGGTCACGCGACTGACTCCGGCCAGTCGGCGCGACAGCTCGCCGTAGCGCATGGGGCCGTCGGCCAGGGCGGCGAGGGCGAGGCCTGGGAACCGTGACCGAGCAGACCGTGATGCGCGCCGCCGTGGCACGGACGTACGGCGGACCGGAAGCCATAGAGATCCCCAAGGCGCCACGGCCCGCGCCGGGCCCCGGGCAGGTGCGGATCCGCGTGGCGGCGGCGACCGTCAACCCCGTGGACCTGCTGACCCGCGCCGGGACGCTGGTCACGGCCAGCCGGATCGCGCTACCCGTCCTCGTCCATCCCCGCCAGCACCAGCGGCAGCCTGGTCGCACCGCCGTCGGTGACCCGGACCGGGACGCCCCAGTCCTGCTGGTGCACATGGCAGGCCGGGTATTCGTTCAGCGGGTCGTCGTCGCAGGAGGCGGCCATCGCGGAGACGTGCAGCACACCCTCCGTCACCCCGTCCGTCAGCACCAGCTCGCGGCTCAGGTCCGTACCGGCCCCCTCGCCTCCCGCCAGCAGCTCGGGCGGGGTGGAGCTGACGAGCAGGCGGGTGGAGGGGCCGTAGCGGGTGTCGAGCTTCTGCCCGGCGGGGGCCTGGAAGACGACGTCGAGCCGCAGCGTCCCCGGGGCGATCTCGGTGGCGGCCCGCTGGGTGCGGTGGGCCACCGCCGCCACGCGTACGGCCTCCTCGGGCAGCCGCAGCCGGGTCAGCCGGTGCCGCGCCGACTCGACGACCACGATGTCGCCGTCCACCAACACGGCGTCCGACGGTTCGCGCAGATCCGTGGCGAGGGTGCTGACCTCGCCGGACGCCGGGTCGAAGCGGCGCAGCGCGTGGTTGTAGGTGTCCGAGACCGCGACCGAGCCGTCGGGCAGCGCGGTCACGCCGAGCGGGTGCTGGAACAGCGCCTGGTCGGCGGGGCCGTCGCGGTGGCCGAAGTCGAACAGCCCGGTGCCCACGGCCGTATGCACCACAAAGCCACCCTGACCGTCGCGCTCGACGTACCGCACCGCCGAGGTCTCGGAGTCCGCGATCCACAGCCGGTCGGCGGCCGCGGCCAGCCCGGACGGCTGGGCGAACCACGCCTCGGCGGCCGGCCCGTCGACCAGGCCCTCGTTCGTCGTACCGGCGGCCGCGCGCACCGTCCCGTCCGCCGGGTCGTACGTCCACAGCTGGTGGACGCCCGCCATGGCGATCCACAGCCGGTCCGCGAACCAGGCCACGTCCCAGGGCGAGGACAGGTCGACCTCACGAGCGGGCCCGGCGGCCGGGGACCCCTGCCACCACTGCCGCCCGGTCCCGGCGACCGTCCGCACCTCGCCGGTCGCCAGGTCCAGGGCGCGCAGCGCGTGGTTGACCGTATCGGCGACGATCACCGTGCCGTCCGGCAGCAGTGCAAGCCCCTGCGGCTCGCTGAACCGCGCCCGGTCGGCGGGCCCGTCGACGAGCCCCCGCTCACCGGCCCCGATCCGCCGCAGCACGCTCTCACCGTCCGCCGCCAGCTCCACCAGCTGGTGCCGTGTGGTGTCCGAGACCAGGAAGGTGCCGCCGGGCAGCAGCAGCGCCTTGCCGGGGAACCGCAGCTCGGTGGCGACCGGCTCCGGCGGCACATACGGACCGTCACCGCGCCGCAGCGTGCCCTTGACACCGTGCTCGGCCTCCAGCTCGGCCACCAGCGTCTCGAGCGCGTGCGCATGCCCCTCGCCCGCGTGCTGGGCGACCACGTACCCCTCGGGGTCGATCACGACCAGCGTCGGCCAGGCCCGTACGGCGTACTGCTTCCAGGTGGCCAGCTCGGGGTCGTCGAGCACGGGGTGATGCACCTCATAGCGCTCGACGGCGTCGACGACCGCCTGGTGCTCGGCCTCGTGGACGAACTTCGGCGAGTGCACACCGACGATGACGACGGTGTCGCGGTGCTTTTCCTCCAGCTCACGCAGCTCGTCCAGGACGTGCAGGCAGTTCACACAGCAGAAGGTCCAGAAGTCCAGGATCACGATGCTGCCTCGGAAGTCCGCGAGGGACAGTTCCTTGCCGCCGGTGTTGATCCAGGTACGTCCTTGCAGCTCAGGGGCGCGGACACGGGCTCGCTTGCTCATGACGTCAAGAGTGCCACTCGTACGCCGGTGGGCGTCGGGTGCCCCTCGCGTATCCGTGGGCTCGCCTGGCCAAGGCGAGCCCACAGGCATCACCCGGTGGGTTACGCCGCCGGGTACGCGGAGCCGCCCGCCTGGTGGGTCCTGGGCTTGGTCACCTTATTGACCCGGTAGGTGCCCGTCCACGCCCTCATGGCGGTGCTGGTGCCCAGCTTCACCCAGGTGGGCTGCTGGTAGGACTGGCAGATCAAATAGTCCCCGTACCAGTTCCAGAAGCCCCGCTCCTCGTAGACGTCGAACTGGTACTGCTTGTAGACGATCGCGGCGCGGACCAGATAGTGCGCCTTCTCCGGAAGGTTGAGCTCGGCCTTCTTGGTCCTGCTCTCCGTCTTGCTGATCTCGAATCCCAGGCCGGCGCTGATCCCGTCCTCGCTCATGCCGAAGGTGGCACTGACCTTGCTGGTGAGGTCCACCTTGTACTCCCAGGTGGTCTTCGCCGGCCCCGGCATGCTCTGCACGTAGTCGGGGGTGTCAGGCCACTCGTAGACGGTCTTGACGAACTTCTTGTTCTTGATCTGCTTCGTGCCGGTCGAGCAGGACGTGCCCTGCTTCTTGGACTGCTTCGTCGACTGCTTTGCCGCCGCGATGCCGATGGTGTCGGCGGGCTTCGCGGAGGCGTCGGTGGTGAAGAGGTCGTCGCCCGCGACGACCGCCGCGCCGCCGGCGAGCAGGCTGCCGGCGAGGGCCGCGACCACCAGGTTGCGGGTCCGCCCGGCTCGTGTGTTGCGCATGCTGATGCTCCTGCGTTGAAGGAATGAGGCTCCTGTCGCGCCTGCCTGCGGTCGTCGACACCGGTGAGCGGCAGGGCGGGCCCGGCAGTACGCGGGGTGGCGCCTTCGACGGGGGCGCTGCCCGGCGGTGCGGGGCGATGGGCAAGAGCCTCGGGGTGTCCGGCGCGTCCGGCAACGGTTCCGGGCGTCCGGGCCCGTCCAGGATCGTCTGTGCAGGTCAGCGTGGGTGTCCGGGCTTGTGTCCGCGAGGTGGGACAAGGTCCGGAAAGCCGGGATCCCGTCCGGTCGGGGCGGTCGGACGGGATCTCGGTGGGGGCAGCGGCCGTCAGGGACGGCTCAGCAGCAGCGCATCTCCGCCTGGGCCTTGCTGAAGTCCCCCGCCGCGAAGGCCTTGGCGGGGATCGTGAAGTACATCGTCCCGGAGTCGCCCCAGCCCCATCCGAGCTCCGAGTCCTCCGGCAGCTGGAGCAGATGGACCGCCGGGCCGTCGGCGTCGCGGCGGGTCACCCAGAACGCGTACGAGGTGTCGGGCCAGCCGAAGGCGCAGTGGCTGCCGGAGGTGTTGCCGTTGAGGTCGCTCATCACATCGAGAATGAGCGAGGGCGCGCCCCAGTGCTCCTCCCGGTCGTACTCGACATCGCCGTCCTCGACGTCCCAGGAGTCCGGGAGCATGGTGACCTCGACCGCGTGGACGGGGGTGGCCGGATAGCTCCGCGCCGGTGCGGGGGCGGCGGTCTCGACCGCCCGTGCCGGATCGGCGGGTATGACGCGGCACGCCTCAGGCTCGTCCGCCAGCCTCGAGTACTTCTCGTACGGCAGGTCGGGATCGAGATAGAAGAAGTTGAGCAGGCCCGGCCGTGTGGGCAGTTGGTCCCCGAGCCAGGGGGCGAGGGCGTCGGTGTCGAGGACGGCGTGCAGGGACAGCGGGATGCCGCCGACCTCGGGCCAGGCGGTGCCCGGTTCGAGGAGGGCGGGGCCGCCGAGCCGGCAGCGGCCGGTGGCCGGGGCGTCGTCCGTGGGGGATTCCAGTCGAAAGCCGCGGCGGGCCATGGCGGCGAACTGCCGGCCGGCCTGCTCGCCGAGCCGTTCGGCGCACTCTCGGCTCATCTCGGAGGGATCGTCGAATTGCATACCGGCATGGTCCCAACTCGCTCTGACAGGAGGCGAGGTGCGGCTGTCCGAAGGGGTCTGAGCTGCGCAGACAGATCCGGACTGTCCCAGACGGCCCATGCGTTGCCGGACACCCTCGCGCCCCAGCAGCCTCCCTTCCATGCCCCGAGCCAGGGGCACCGCGAAGGAGGTTGTGATGGGAGAGCACATACGGGCCGCCGAGCGCCGCACCACGTCGTCGTCGGCCGCCCACGCCAAGCCGCGCGCCGCGCGGCGAGGGCCGCTGGCCACAGTGGTACGGGCGGCGGTGCGCACCGCCGCCATGGCCGTGCTGACCGTCCTCGCGGTCCTGGCGGGGGCGCTGCTGGCCGTGCACGGACCGGACGACCGGGACTCCGCGCAGTCGCCCGCGCCTTCTCGGCAGGTGACCTTGGCTCCGCCGGCCGAGGCGAAGACCCCGGCCGAGCAGCCCAAGGAGGGGAAGGACGACGGGGGCGCCGACGCCCGGCCGGGCACCGCCCGCCCCGCCGCGCCGACGACGGTGGTGCTGGTCTACGGCGACACGCTGTACGGCCTCGCCGAGAAGAACCACACCACCGTCAAGAAGCTTCAGCACCTGAACGAGTTGGGCAGCTCGACCCTCATCTACGCCGGCGACACCCTGAATCTGCCCGGGACGGTCGCGGGGGACACCGGCGAGCGACCGTCGTCGGCCGACGACGGGCCCAGGGCCGATGACAGCGGCAAGAAGACCGCCAAGACCAAGGCCAAGAAGCACGTCAAGAAGCCCGCTAAGAAGCACGCCACAGGCCGCGCCGCCAAGGCCGTCGGCTACGCCCGCGCCCAGCTCGGCAAGCCCTACGTCTGGGGCGGCACCGGCCCCCGCGGCTATGACTGCTCCGGTCTGACCATGCGCGCCTGGCAGGCCGCCGGGGTCAAGCTCCCCCGCACCACCTGGGCCCAGCGCTACGCCGGCAAGCAGACCACCCGGGCCGAACTGCGCCCCGGCGACCTGGTCCTGTCCAACGGCGACGGCCATGTCGCCCTCTACATCGGGGGCGGCAAGGTCATCCACGCCCCGGGTACGGGCCTCACCGTCCGGCTGGCCCCCCTGCCCGCGCCCGAAAGGGTCACCGGCTACCGCCATATCGCGGGCTGAGGCAACACCCCAGAGATTTCAACCGGATCGTCCGGATTCCTCCGGATCTGCGGCGGGCGACCGTGCACTGTACCACCGCTCTCAGCGACCGAGCGGCGAATCCGGGCCTACGATCAGACGCGAAAGCACTCCCGGGGTGCTCGTGCGCAGCGTAACTTAAACGCACACACAAGCACCCAGCCCGCGTACGAACCGCCCGAGGGGTCCCGTGACCGTCCATCCCAGCCTGCAGACTTCCATCGACGCCTGGACCCATTCCGTCGAAGCGATATTCGAGTTGGTGAATCCGCTTGTCGAAGGGGAGTGGAACCGGGCCACCGAGTGCCCCGGATGGTCGGTGCGCGACGTGGTCTCGCATGTCATCGGCCTCGAGACCGAGATGCTCGGCGATCCGCGCCCGATCCACTCGTTGCCGCGCGACCTGTACCACGTCACCAACGAGCACGCGCGCTATATGGAGGTCCAGGTCGACGTACGGCGCTGCCACACCGCGCCGGAGATGACCTCCGAGCTGGACTACACCATCATCCGCCGCAACCGGCAGCTGCGGAACGAGAAGCGCCAGCCGGACGCCATGGTGCGCTGGCCGGGCGGGGGCGAGATGGCCCTGGAGAAGGCCCTGCTCGCGCGGGCCTTCGACGTATGGGTGCATGAGCAGGATCTGCGGCGGGCGCTCGGGAAGCCGGGCAATCTGGACTCGCCGGGCGCGATCATCGCCCGGGACCGACTGCTGGCCGCGCTTCCGAAGGTGGTCGCCGAGGACGCGGGCGCGGCGCCCGGCTCGGCGGTGGTCTTCGATGTGCACGGCGCGCTGGAGTTCATGCGGACGGTGCGGGTCAACGCGGAGGGCCGGGCCACCATCGACGGCAGCGTCTCGCTGGGGCCGACCGTGACGATCGCGGTGGACTGGGAGACGTATCTGCGCCTGGCGTGCGGGCGGGTGCGGCCGGAGGCGGTCGCCGACAAGCTGAAGATCGAGGGCGATCAGCAGCTGGCCGACGCGATCCTGGCCAACTTCGCCGTCACGGCCTGAGGCGCCGGCCCAAGGCCCCGGCCCAAGGCGCCCCGAGGCGCCTGGGGGAGGCCTCAGGACGTAAGCGTCCCCCAGGGGACAGGCAGGACGGGCGGGACAGGCGGCGTCACGCCGGTACGTGCACCGCCTCGACGCGGCTCGCGACGACGCGCTCGCGCTCCCGGCGGTGCGCCCGCCCGCGCAGCCGCAGCACCTGCGTGATGCCGAGGGCCTGGAGGACGAACACGGAGGCGAAGGCGGCGCGGTAGTTGCCCCCGGTCGCGTCGAGCAGCACGCCGATGGCCAGCAGGGTGGTCATCGAGGCGGTGAAGCCGCCCATGTTGACGATGCCCGAGGCGGTGCCAAGACGCTCCGGCGGGTTCGCGGGGCGGGCGAAGTCGAAGCCGATCATCGAGGCGGGTCCGCAGGCGCCGAGTACGACGCACAGCGTGATCAGCAGCCACATGGGCGCGTGGTCGCCGGGCCAGGCCAGTACGGCGCCCCACAGCAGCGCGGTGGCCCCGACCGTGCCGAGGGCGAGCGGTGCGCGGGCGGCGTGGTGCCGGGCGATGACCTGTCCGTAGACGAGGCCGACCGCCATGTTGGAGAGCACGACGAGGGTCAGCAGCTCGCCGGCGGACGCGCGGGACAGCCCCTCGGCCTCCACCAGGAAGGGCAGCCCCCACAGCAGCAGGAAGACCATCGCGGGGAACTGGGTGGTGAAGTGCACCCACATGCCGAGGCGGGTGCCCGGCTCGCGCCAGGCCGCGGCGATCTGGCGGCGGACGAAGGCGGCGCCGGAGTGGGTGGCCGGGACGGGCTCGTACCCCTCCGGGTGGTCCTTGAGGAAGGCCAGCACCAGGACGAGGACGAGCGCACCGCCGATCGCGCTGCCCGCGAAGGTCGGGGTCCAGCCGAGGGTGTGCAGCGCCTGGGCGATCACCAGGGTCGAGATCAGGTTGCCCGCCATCCCGAACAACGCGGCGACCTGCGCGATCATCGGTCCGCGGCGGGCCGGGAACCAGCGCGAGCCGAGCCGCAGCACGCTGATGAACGTCATGGCGTCACCGCAGCCCAGCAGCGCGCGTGAGGCCAGCGCGAAGCCGTACGTGTGGGAGAACGCGAAGCCGAGCTGGCCGGCGGTGAACAGCACGACGCCGAACGTGAGCACCTTCCTGGTGCCCAGCCGGTCGACCATCAGGCCGACAGGTATCTGCATGCCCGCGTACACGAGCACCTGAAGGATCGAGAACGTCGACAGCGCCGAGGCGTTGATGTGGAACCGCTCGGCGGCGTCCAGGCCGGCCACACCCAGGCTGGTGCGGTAGGTGATGGCCATGAAGTAGACGGCGACCCCGATGCCCCAGACGGCGGCGGCACGCCGCCCTCCGGGCGGATCGCCGGGCAGCCGGACGTCGCTCATCGCTCCTCACCCCGGGCGAGGTTGTTCACCCAGCTGATGTGGCGCTCGACGAGCCCGGCGGCGGCCGTGGCATCTCCGGAGCGCAGGGCGGTCAGGATCTCGGTGTGCTCGGTGATGTTCTTGGCGATGCGGTCGGGCTCGGCGTGCATGGTGGCCACGCCCATCCGCAGCTGGCGGTCCCGCAGCTGGTCGTACAGATGCGCCAGGATGCCGTTGCCCGCGGCCCGTACGATCTCGGCGTGGAAGCACCGGTCGGCGACCGCGAAGGCGTTCAGGTCCCCGGCCGCCGCGTGCTCCTTCTGCTCCTCCAGCAGCTCCTCGAGCCGGGCGAGCAGCCGCTGCCCGGCCGGAACGACCTTGGCGACGGCGTGCCGCTCGACCAGCAGCCGGGTCTCGACGACGTCCGCGATCTCCTGCGCCGACACGGGCAGCACCAGGGCGCCCTTCTTCGGATAGAGCTTGAGCAGCCCTTCGGCCTCGAGCCGGAGCAGGGCCTCGCGCACGGGGGTGCGCGAGACGCCGACGGCCTCGGCGAGATCGCCCTCGGTCAGCAGTGTGCCGCCCTCGTAGCGGCGGTCGAGGACGGCTTTTTTGACATGCGCGTAGACGCGTTCGGCGGCGGGTGGCTGTTTGGCGGTCGGGCTGACGGGGACGGGAGCGGGAGGCATGCGCACATCATAGATACAACACGTATGCGTGGCATGGACCGTCCGGGATATGGAATGTCGCCGTCATCATGCCGACGGCCCGGCTGCGGGAGGCAGCCGGGCCGTACGGGAGGGGGTGGGGGCCTCAGCCTCGGGTTCAGCCCCGGGTTCAGCCCCGGTATCAGCCCCGGGTTCAGCCCCAGGTGATGAGGCGCTTGGGCTGCTCCATGACGGCCGCGATGTCCGCGAGCACCTTGGAGCCCAGCTCGCCGTCGACCATGCGGTGGTCGAAGGAGAGCGCGAGCGTGGTCACCTGGCGCGGCTTGACCTTGCCCTTGTGGACCCACGGTTGGAGCTTGACCGCGCCGAAGGCGAGGATCGCGGATTCGCCGGGGTTGAGGATCGGGGTGCCGGCGTCGATGCCGAAGACACCGACGTTGGTGATGGTGACCGTACCGCCGGACATCGCCGCCGGACTGGTCCGGCCCTCGCGGGCGACGGAGACCAGCTCGCCCAGGGCGGACGCCAGTTCGGGCAGGGTGAGCGAGCCCGCGTCCTTGATGTTGGGGACGATCAGCCCCCGCGGCGTGGCGGCCGCGATGCCGAGATTGACGTAGTCCTTGTAGACGATCTCCTGGGCGGCCTCGTCCCAGGACGCGTTGATGTCCGGGTTGCGCCGGATGGCCACCAGGAAGGCCTTGGCGACCAGCAGCAGCGGGTTCACCCGCAGCCCGGCCATGTCCGGGTCCTGCTTGAGGTCGGCGACGAGCTTCATGGTGCGCGTGACGTCGACGGTGATGAACTCGGTGACGTGCGGGGCCGTGAAGGCGCTGCTGACCATCGCCTGGGCGGTGGCCTTCCGTACGCCCTTGATCGGCACCCGGCGCTCCCGGCTCTCCCGGCCGACGACCGAGGCAGGGGCCGCCTCCGCCACGGCCGCTGCGGGCTCCGCCCCGGGCTCGGCCACGGCGGCGGGCGCGGGGGCCGCGGCCGCGTGGACGTCGTCGCGGGTGATGGTGCCGTCGGGGCCGGTCGGGGTGACCGTCGCCAGGTCGATGCCCAGGTCCTTGGCGAGCTTGCGGACCGGGGGCTTGGCCAGCGGGCGCGCGGCCTTGGCCTGGCCGTTCAGCTCGGCCTGCGACGGCGCGACGGCCGGCTCGACGGCCGGGGCAGGCGCGGGAGCCGCCGGGGCGGCGGCAGCGGGCGCGGGCTGGGCAGGGACGCCCCGGGCGGGCGCCGTCTCAGCAGCACCGGCCCGCGGCTTGCGCGGGCGGCGCTTGGTGGACGAGGGCGCCGCGCCGTAGCCGACCAGGTTGGCCTGACGCCCCTCCGGTTCGGCAGCCTCGGCGGCTTCGGCGGGCTCGGCCGGGACGGCGGCGGGCTCCGAAACGGCACCTGCGTCCCCCGCGCCCGGCTGGGTGTCCACCGAGATGATCGCGGTGCCCACGTCCACCGTCGCGCCCTCGCCGAAGCGCACCTCGTGCACCACACCGTCGAACGGGATCGGTAGTTCGACCGCGGCCTTCGCGGTCTCGACCTCACACACCACCTGGCCGTCGGCGACCCTGTCGCCCGGCGCCACGTACCACTTGAGGATCTCCGCCTCGGTGAGTCCCTCGCCCACATCGGGCATCTTGAACTCACGGAAGCGCTGATCGGTTGCAGTCATGGTCACGACTCTCCTCAAGCCCTTCAGTACGCCAACGCGCGGTCTACGGCGTCGAGCACCCGGTCGAGGCCAGGGAGGTATTCGTCCTCCAGCCGCGACGGCGGGTACGGGGAGTGGAAACCGCCGACCCGCAGCACCGGGGCCTCAAGGTGATAGAAGCACCTCTCGGTGATCCGCGCGGCGATCTCCGCGCCGGTGCCCAGGAAGACCGGTGCCTCATGGACGACGACCAGCCGGCCGGTCTTCTCGACGGACCGCTGAAGGGTGTCGAAGTCGATCGGCGACATCGACCGCAGGTCCACGACCTCGAGCGACTTTCCCTCCTCGGCGGCCGCGCCGGCGGCGTCGAGCGCGACCTTGACCATGGGGCCGTACGCCGCGAGCGTCAGATCGGTCCCGGCCCGGGCCACCCGCGCGGTGTGCAGCGGGTCGGGGATCGCGGCCGTGTCGACCTCGGACTTGTCGTGGTAGCGGCGCTTGGGCTCGAAGTAGATCACCGGGTCGTCGCTGTCGATGGCCTGCTGCAGCATCCAGTACGCGTCGGACGCGTTGGACGGCGAGACCACCTTCAACCCGGCCACATGCGCGAACAGCGCCTCGGGCGACTCGCTGTGGTGCTCGACCGCGCCGATGCCGCCGCCGTACGGGATCCGGATGACGACCGGCAGCTTGACCTTGCCGAGCGACCGGGCGTGCATCTTGGCGAGCTGCGTGACGATCTGGTCGTACGCGGGGAAGACGAACCCGTCGAACTGGATCTCCGCCACCGGGCGGTAGCCGCGCAGCGCGAGCCCGATCGCGGTGCCGACGATCCCGGACTCGGCGAGCGGGGTGTCGATCACCCGGTCCTCGCCGAAGTCCTTCTGGAGGCCGTCGGTGATGCGGAAGACCCCGCCGAGCTTGCCGACGTCCTCGCCCATGATCAGGACCTTGGGGTCGTTCTCGAGCGCCGTGCGCAGCGAGGCGTTGATCGCTTTGGAGAGCGACATCTTCTGGGCGGCCATCTCAGTTGCCCTCCTCGGCGGCAGCGAACGAAGCCTGGTACTCGGCGAACTGAGCCCGCTCCTCGTCGACGAGCGGATGCCCGTCGGCGTAGATGTGCTCGAAGAGCGCCATGTCGTCGGGGTCGGGCATGGCCCGTACGGAGTCGCGCACCCGCTTGGCGAGCGCGTCGCTCTCCTTCTCGAGATCGGCGAAGAAGGCGTCGTCCGCCAGGCCCTGGGCGGTCATATAGGTGCGCAGCCGCGAGATCGGGTCCTTGGTCTCCCACAGCTCCCGCTCCTCGGCCCGGCGGTAGCGGGTCGGGTCGTCGGAGGTGGTGTGGGCGCCCATCCGGTAGGTGAACGCCTCGATGAGCATGGGGCCCTGGCCGGTGCGGGCGCGCTCCAGCGCGGCCTTGGTGACCGCGAGGCAGGCCAGTACGTCGTTGCCGTCGACCCGTACGCCCGGGAAGCCGTAGCCCTGGGCGCGCTGGTAGAGCGGGACGCGGGTCTGCCGCTCGGTGGGCTCGGAGATGGCCCACTGGTTGTTCTGGCAGAAGAACACCACCGGGGCGTTGTAGACCGCGGCGAAGGTGAACGCCTCGGCGACATCGCCCTGGCTGGAGGCCCCGTCCCCGAAGTAGGCCAGGACCGCGGAGTCCGCGCCGTCCTTGGCCACGCCCATCGCATAGCCGGTCGCGTGCAGCGTCTGCGAGCCGATGACGATGGTGTAGAGGTGGAAGTTGTTGCTGTTGGGGTCCCAGCCGCCGTGGTTCACTCCGCGGAACATGCCCAGCAGATTCACCGGGTCCACGCCACGGCACCAGGCGACACCGTGCTCGCGGTAGGTGGGGAAGACGTAGTCGTCGTCCTGAAGGGCCCGGCCGGAGCCGATCTGGGCGGCCTCCTGGCCCAGCAGTGAGGCCCACAGGCCCAGCTCGCCCTGGCGCTGCAGCGTGGTGGCCTCACCGTCGAAGCGGCGGGTCAGCACCATGTCGCGGTACATGGCGCGCAGCTCGTCGGGGGTGGGGTCCAGGGAGTACTCGGGGTGCTCGACCCGCTCACCCTCGGGGGTCAGCAGTTGGACGAGCTCGGGCTGGTCGGCCGTCCGCCGCTTCGCGCTGGTGCGCTTGGCTCCGCTGCTACGGCGCGGTTTGCGCGCTGCAGTGCTCTCCACGGTCACGTGTGCTCCTCCGTCTGTCCGGCCCCCGGGATCCGCCGGCGGCCAGTTGCGGCTCGCTCGCTCGACGACAGCGCACGGGGTGGGTGCGCCGAAGACCGACCGGGCGTGACAGGTATCCCGGCGGCTGGCCCTGCAAAGGGCACGTTACCCAGTGGGTCGCATCTCTGCGTAACCCCCTCTGACCTGCAATTTTGCTTGGATTTCCAAGTAAATCAGGCAGAAGTGGAACAACCACTGGTCACAGCCCCGCAGCCCGCCGGAACAACGGCACGTTATCTCCCCGGACAACGGCGCGGAAAGACATTGAAAGACTTGAGAAGACCCTCGGAAGACGCAGTGTGTGAGACTGGATTCGTGCGCGAAGAAGGAAAAATCAGCATTTTCCTACTCGACGACCATGAAATCCTACGCCGCGGTCTTCATGACCTCCTCTCGGGCGAGCCGGACATGGTCGTGGTCGGCGAGGCGGGCACCGTGGCCGAGGCCCTGGCCGGCATCCCCGCGGCGCGCCCCGAAGTCGCCCTGTTGGATCTGCGGCTGCCGGACGGCAGCGGTGTCGAGGTCTGCCGGGAAATCCGTGCCCACCATCCGGACATCAAGTGCGTGATGCTCACCTCCTTCGCCGACGACGCGGCCCTCATCGACGCGATCATGGCGGGCGCGTACGGCTATGTCCTCAAGGACGTCGGCAGCGGCGAACTGCTCAGGGCGGTACGGGACGTGGCCGCGGGCCGCTCCCTGCTCGACCCGGCCGCCACGGCCCGCCTGCTGGAGCGGATGCGTACGGACGCCGAGGGGGCGGGCGTGGGCGCCGGCGCGGGTGAACTGGGCGACGACCGGAGCGCCGATCTCACCGTGCAGGAGCGCCGGATCCTTCTGCTGATCGGGGAGGGGCTGACCAACCGCGCGATCGGCGAGCGGCTGCATCTGGCCGAGAAGACGATCAAGAACTATGTCTCCGGGCTGCTGGCCAAGCTCGGCATGGAGCGCCGCTCGCAGGCCGCCGCGTACGTGGCCCGGCTCCAGGCCCAGGCGCAGGCACACGCCCCGCCGCCCGCTCATACGCAGTCTCAAGCGCGGGATCAGGAGCGGGCCCGGGCCGAGGAGCGGAAGACCCAGCCGCAGAAGCACTGAGCTGAAGCACTGACCTGAAGCACTGAGCGGACCCCCGAGTCAACTCGCGCCGTACCGCCCACGCCCGTTGATCTAACATCTGGCGCGTGCCGCGCTCACATGTAACCTCCGCCGAGAAGACCGCTCCCGACGGGGAAACCCTGAGCGCGCTGTTGCGCCGCTACGACGGCCCCGGCGAAGCGGTGTCCTGCGAACGCGTCGCCGAAGGACTGCTCAACCGCGGCTACCGGCTGGCCACCACCCGCGGTCGGTTCTTCCTCAAGCACCACTTGGACGGGGACCGCGCGGCCATCGACCACCAGCACCGCGTGACCAAACAACTGGAAGAACTAGGGGTGCCCGTCGCCCCGGCCGTCCCCGACGCCGACGGCCGCACCGTCGCGGTCATCGGCGGCCGCTGCTACGCCCTGCACCCCTGGGTCGACGGACAGCACCGGGTCGGCGGCGAGCTGACCGCCCCCCAGTCGTCACGGCTCGGCGGGCTGCTCGGACGCGTCCACACCTGCCTGGAGCAGGTCGTGGTGGCCCGCGCGGCCGACCGCCAGCCCCCTGAGGCCTCGGCCGACCCGGAGTACACCTTCGCGCTGATCGACCGGCTGCTCACCCTCACCCGTGGCCGCCGCCTGCGCGACCCCTTCGACGAACTCGCCGAGCACCGCCTGGTCGAACGGCGCGCGCTGCTGGAGCGGCATGCCCACCGCCGCCCGGAGGCCGACGCCATCCCGGCCACCGGTTGGGTCCATGGCGACTTCCACCCGCTGAATCTCCTCTACCGCGATACGGAACCCGCCGCGATCGTCGACTGGGACCGGCTCGGGGTGCAGCCCCGCGCCGAGGAGGCGGTCCGCGCCGCCGCGATCTTCTTCGTACGGCCGGGCGGCCCGCTGGAGCTGGACAAGGTGCGCCCGTACGCGCGGGCGTACCGCCGTACGACGGGCGCCGGGGCCGCCGAGATGGCGGCGGCCGTACACCGGGTGTGGTGGGAACGGCTCAACGACTTCTGGATGCTGCGCTGGCGCTACCAGGACGGCGACCGGCGCGCCGATCCGCTGTTCCCCGCGGCGGCGGCCCTGGCGGTGTGGTGGACGCGGGAGTACGAGGCGGTCCGCGACGCCTTCTGCGGCTGAGTCCCTTCAAACAGCGGGACAACGCGCGATGGGGCGCGCCTACGCGTAGGCGCGCCCCATCGGAGGATCAGTGAGCCCGTCAGCCGGTGACCCCGTCAGCCGCCGAGCCCGGGGCCGGCCGGATCGGTCGGGTCGGTGGTGGGGTCCGTCGTGGGCGGAGTCGTCGTCGGGGTGGTCGGATCGTCGGTCGGAGTCGTCGGATCGTCCGTCGGCGTGTCCGTCGGCGTGTCCGTCGGATCGTCCGTCGGCGTGTCCGTCGTGGGCTCGGTGTAGGTGGGCGAGGACGGCTCCGCACTGCCGGGGTAGCCGCCGCCGGTGTCCCCGGAGGTCTCCGTGGGCGAGGACGTCTCCGTCGGGTCCTCCGTCGGGTCCTCCGTCGGCTTCTTGGAGTGGGTCTGCGAGGTCGACGACTCCGGCTTGCCCGGCTGCTTCCCACCGCCCTTGTCGCCGCCGAAGTCCATGGCGAACGCGACCCCTGCCGCGATGGCGATCACCGCGAGTACGGCGAGCAGCCACAGCTTGCCGCGGCCACCGCGGCCACCGGAGCCGTTGTCGTACCCGCCGTCGTAGCCGCCGTCGTCGTCGCGCCGGCCCCCCAGGATCGGCTGCTGGGTCGTGTTGCCGTGCCCGGGATGGGGCAGCGCGGTGGTGCCGGCCATGCCCATGGCGCCCGTGGAGCCGCCCAGGTGCTGGGTGACCGGGCCGGTGTTCCAGGTGCCGGTGTGGCCGCCCGCGTCGATCAGCATCTGCAGGGCGTACTGCGCCAGGCCGCGCATCTCCTCGGCGCTCTGGAACCGGTCGTCCGGGTCCTTGGCGAGCGAGCGCATCACGAGCCCGTCGAGCTCCGGCGGCACCATGCCGCCCGAGACCTCCGACGGCGGCACCGGCATGTCCTGAACATGCTGGTAGACCACCGACAGCGGGGTCTCGCCGACGAACGGCGGGCGCAGCGCCAGCAGCTCATAGAGCAGACAGCCGGTGGCGTACAGATCGGAGCGGTGGTCGACGGCCTTGCCGAGGGCCTGCTCCGGCGAGAGGTACTGCGGCGTGCCCATGACCATGCCGGTCTGAGTCATGGTGGAGGCGGCCCCGTGCAGGGCGCGGGCGATGCCGAAGTCCATCACCTTGACGGCGCCGCTGTGGGTGATGATCACGTTCGCCGGCTTGATGTCGCGGTGCACGATGCCGTGCTGATGGCTGTAGGCCAGCGCCTCCAGCACCCCCGAGACGATGATCAGCGCCTGGTCCGGCGGCGGCGCCTCGGCGTTGACCAGAAGATCGCGGATCGTACGGCCCTCGACCAGCTCCATGACGATGTACGGCACAGTGCTTTGAATGGATCCAGGCTGGCCGACGACGTCCTCGCCGGAGTCGTAGACCGCGACGACGGCGTGGTGGTTGAGCCCGGCGACCGACTGGGCCTCGCGGGTGAAGCGGGCCTTGGAGACCGGGTCCTCCGCCAGATCGGCGCGGAGCAGCTTCACCGCGACCGTACGGCCGAGCCGCACGTCCTCGGCGGCGAACACCTCGGCCATCCCGCCGCGGCCGAGGCGGCCGGTGAGCCGGTAGCGTCCATCGCCGACCAGCCCGCCGTTACCCCACGCTTCCGGGGAGTCCGACATTCCGGACCCGGTGGCGTCAGGTTCGGAGGGCCCCTGGGCGCTCTGGGTCTGTGCCATCGGTCCTCGCCGTCTGATCTGGGTGGGGGTCATCGTGATCGCCCCGCTCGCGGGCGGTACGGTTTCCTGCTAGGGCACGCTACAGGGTCCGTGCCACTCGCCGGTTCCTGATGGACCGGCCATCCAACCTGTTGTAGGTGAGGCCATGCAAATCGCGTGACGGGTTCTTGCACATCCGGTCACGGAACGGGCACGTCGCTTGACGTGTCCGCGGCCTGGGGCAGACTGGGCCAGGGTATCGACTACAAGAAGATCAACAGGTCAGAACGTGCGCGTCAAGGTAGTGAGTGCGCCGAGGGGGACGTAAGAAATGAGCCAGCAGGGCGCACCAGGCCGCTACGAAGGGAAATCGCTCGCCGGCGGCCGCTATCAACTGCGGGACCTGCTCGGCGAGGGCGGTATGGCCTCCGTCCACCTGGCTTACGACAGCGTGCTCGACCGCCAGGTAGCGATCAAGACCCTGCACACCGAGCTGGGCCGCGAACAGTCCTTTCGCGAGCGCTTCCGCCGCGAGGCCCAGTCGGTCGCCAAGCTGACCCACACCAACATCGTCTCGGTCTTCGACACCGGCGAGGACACGATCGACGGCTCCGTGATGCCGTACATCGTCATGGAGTACGTCGAGGGCCAGCCGCTGCGCGCCGTCCTCGACGCCGATGCCCGGCAGTTCGGCGCGATGCCCACGGAAAAGGCGCTGAAAATCACCGCCGACGTGCTGGCCGCGCTGGAGATCAGCCACGAGATGGGGCTGGTCCACCGCGACATCAAGCCCGGTAACGTGATGATGACCAAGCGTAATGTGGTCAAAGTCATGGACTTCGGCATCGCCCGCGCCATGCAGTCGGGCGTGACCTCCATGACCCAGACCGGCATGGTCGTCGGCACCCCGCAGTACCTCTCGCCCGAGCAGGCCCTCGGCCGCGGTGTGGACGCCCGCAGCGACCTGTACTCGGTCGGCATCATGCTCTTCGAGCTGCTGACGGGCCGGCTGCCGTTCGACGCGGACTCGCCGCTCGCCATCGCGTACGCGCATGTCCAGGAGGAGCCGGTCGCTCCCTCCACGATCAACCAGTCCATTCCCCCGGCGGTGGACGCGCTGGTCGCCCGCGCCCTGAAGAAGAACCCGAACGAGCGGTTCCCCACCGCCGAGGCCATGCGCGACGAATGCGACCGCGTCTCGCGCACCGGCCAGACCGGCGCCACCCCGATCATCATCAGCGGCGGCCCGCCCGCCCGCAGCGGCTCCGGCGTGGGCTCGGCGGTCTTCCCGCCGATCGGCCAGCAGCCCCCCGGCCCGGGCATGGGGAGCGTCCAGACCCCGTACCAGCCGCAGTCCTCCGGCGGCTTCGGCGGCTTCGGCCCCTCCACCCCGCCGCCGCCCGGCCAGCCGATGGCGCAGCAGGGCTACAACACCCCGGCGCCCGCTCCGACCCCGGCCCCCGCGCCGTACGCGCAGGGCGGGGCCAACACCCCGCCGCCGTACACCGTCTCGCCCGCCTCGGCCCCGGCCTCGGGCGGCGGCCACGGCGGTGACAACGGCAACAAGCGCGTGATCATCGGCTCGGCGGTCGTCGCGGCGATCGCGGTCATCGCCGTGGTCCTGGTGATCGCCCTCAGCGGCGGCGGGTCCGACGACGGGGGGCAGGCGCGCGACGACGGCAAGGACACCAAGACCGCCACGGCGTCCTCGGCTCCGTCCGGGTTCCGCGAGGGCGACAAGGCCAAGACCATCGACCCGGAGAAGTGCAAGGACGCCTCGGAGTCGTACGAGCAGAAGGGCGCCTACAACGTGCCCGACTTCCAGAACCTCTACATCGACTCGGTGAAGAAGTGCATCCGGGACGCGGGCTGGAAGTACCGCGTGACCACCGAGGACGAGAACCTGTGGGGCAAGGGCACCGTCCTCAACTACACGTACCGCAACTACGAGCCGTACGACCCGAAGACCGACACCATCGAGCTGACGGTCTCCACGGGGCTGCCGGGCTGAGCCCGCTTCCTTCTCTCAGCCTCCGGCTCGAAGGGGCCCGGCATCCGCCGGGCCCCTTTCCGCATCACAGTGTGGTGAAGCCCGTACGCCAGGTGGGGTGGAGCGGCCGCCAACCGAGCCGACGGGCGCGGGTGTTGTCGGCCCCGCGCTCCCAGCCCGCCCGGCCGCCTTCCACGGCGGGGGCGGGAGCCGGCGCGCCCACCGCGGCCGCGAACGCCGGCAGCCACGCGCGGGCCGCCGCCGGTTCGTCGTCCACGACATTGACCGTGCCGCTCGGCCAGTCCAGCGCGGCCACCGCGGCGCGGGCGGCATCCTCGACATGGATGAACGAGCTGACCGCGTCGCCCGCCACGACCGGGCCGATCAGCGCCGCCGCCGGATCCGCCGCCACCGGATCCTTCACTGCTGCATCCGCCGTCGCCTGCTCGCCGCGCAGCGCGGCCTCCAGCGGCCCGCCCCGCACGTACCAGGTCCCGGGGCCGTAGAAGGTCCCGTAGCGCAGTACGACATGCGTCTCGATCTCCGCCGCCGCCTCCTCCAGCGCTCGCAGACTGCCGACCATCCCGGCCCGCGGCGGCTCCGCCGCCGTATCGAGCGAGGTGGACTCGTCGGCCGGGGCGTCGCCGGGCGCGTAGGCCCAGGAGATCGACTGGGCGACGATACGCGTCACCCCGGCGCGCTTGGCGGCGTCGACGAGGTGACGGGTGCCCTCCCTGCGGATCCGCCCGTTCGCGGCGCGGTCGCCGTGCGCCAGGTCGGTCAGCTGGTGGATGACCGCCTCGGGGGCGGCGGCAGCGACCGCCCGGTGCACGCTGTCGGCGTCGAAGACGTCGACGCGTACGGCCGAGGCCCCCTGCGCGCGTAGCCGCTCCGCCCCCTGCGGGGTGCGCGTACCGCCGGTCACCTCGTGTCCCGCCGCGACGAGAAGCGGGACGAGGCGGCGGCCGACGGCGCCTGTGGCTCCCGCGACGAAGATGCGCATGGTGGCGGACCTCTCTCGCGACGGGCCGCCCCGGAGGACTCAGGAGTCCTCCGGGGCGGCCCGCCGTAGGTAAAAGGGTCGGTCGATGGCTAAGGATCGGTTGACAGCTAAGGGTCGGCTGACGGCTAAAGGTACGGGCCAGAACGCGCGCTGCCGTGCTGCGGCCCGCCCTCGCCGTCCTCGCCGCCGAGGCCCGGCGGCAGGGCCCGGCGCATCTGCTCCAGCTGCGCGCGCGCCGCCATCTGCTGGGCGAACAGCGTCGTCTGAATGCCGTGGAACAAGCCCTCGAGCCAGCCGACCAGCTGGGCCTGGGCGATCCGCAGCTCGGCCTCGGTCGGGACCGCGTCATCGGTGAAGGGAAGGGAAAGGCGCTCCAACTCGCCGATCAGCTCGGGCGCGAGGCCGTCCTCCAGCTCCTTCACCGAGCTGGCGTGGATCTCCTTGAGACGGACCCGGCTGGCCTCGTCGAGAGGCGCCGCGCGGACTTCCTCCAGAAGCTGCTTGATCATGCTGCCGATGCGCATGACCTTGGCCGGCTGTTCGACCATGTCCGTCACGGGAACCTCGCGCGACTCGTCGTCACCGCCGCCGTCGCCGGAAGTGGCGCTCCCGAGGGCCATGCCGTCCGGGCCGACGACCAGGACGTGCGGGCTCTCCTGCGATCGTTCGTTCATCGGCTGGTTCATAACCCCCATTGTTCCGCACGAGCACCCGTACGGAGGGGG
Organism: Streptomyces sp. NPDC000941; assembly: GCF_053599555.1. Lineage (NCBI taxonomy): Bacteria > Bacillati > Actinomycetota > Actinomycetes > Kitasatosporales > Streptomycetaceae > Streptomyces > Streptomyces sp. NPDC000941. The sequence continues at coordinate 86,039 of NZ_JBSFMM010000010.1, read as the reverse complement.
AGGGTGGTCAGGATCAGGGCACAGCGGCAACCTCACTGGCGGCGCAGCCGCAGCCCGAGGAACGCCAGCCCCAGGCCGAGCCCCATCAGGGCCAGCCCGGTGCCCAGCGGCAGCACGCGCAGCGTCCGCCCGGTGGGCACGGCGTCCGTCCGCGCGGCGTCGGCGGGGTCGTACGCGTCCTCGTACGAGCCCTGCGGCCCCTGCGTCCTCTGGCTCTGTTTGCGCTGCCCCTCCCGCCCCTCCCCCGTGGCCTCGCCGGCCCGCCGCGAGGGCGCGGGCCCGACCGACGCGGCGGGCGGTGCGGCATCGGGCTCATCGGTGCGCCCGGGGTGCGCCCGGCCCTCTCCGGCGCGGGTCCCGGCCAGTTCGTCGTTGTCGTCGGCACGCGCCACGAGGGGTACGGCCGACAGCGCCACACCGGCCATCACCAGCACGGCCGGCAGCGTGCGCAGCCTACGAAGCGCAGGTCTCACGGTCGTCACCCTCCCGTGCCGAGCCGTCGCATGACCGTTTCAGCGTCACACGACGGCATGGGCACGGCACCCGGGGCCGCCCAGGCTTAGACCATCCAGCCGCCTCGGACCGCCAGCCGCCTCGGGCCGTCAGCCGCCTCAGACCGTCAGCAGCACCTTGCCGATATGGCCGCTCTGCTCGAGCACGCGGTGCGCCTCGGCCGCTTCGCGCATCGGGATCGTACGGTCGACGATCGGGCGCACCCGGCCGCTCTCGACGAGCGGCCAGACGTGCTCGCGCACCGCCGCGACGATCGCCGCCTTCTCCGCGAGGGGGCGGGCGCGCAGGCTGGTGGCCATGACGGCGCCGCGCTTGGCCAGCAGCGCGCCGAGGTTCAGCTCGGCCTTCGCGCCGCCCTGCAGACCGATGATCGCCAGCCGTCCGTTGGTGGCGAGGGCCGCCACGTTCCGGGCGAGGTACTTCGCGCCGACGATGTCGAGGATCACATCGGCTCCGGCGCCCTCGGTGGCCGTGCGCACCTCCTCGACGAAGTCCTGCTCGTGGTAGTCGATCAGGATGTCGGCGCCCAGCTCACGGCAGGCCGCCAGCTTGTCCGCGCTGCCCGCCGTGACCGCGACCCGCGCGCCGACCGCCTTCGCGAGCTGGATCGCCATGGTGCCGATGCCGCTGGAGCCGCCGTGCACCAGCAGGGTCTCGCCCGGCCGGAGGTGGGAGAGCATGAAGACGTTGGACCACACGGTCGCGGCCACCTCGGGGAGGCCGGCCGCGGTGACCAGGTCGAGGCCGGGTGGCACGGGCAGCACCTGCCCCGCGGGCACGGCCACCTTCTCGGCGTAACCGCCGCCCGCGAGCAGCGCGCACACCTCGTCGCCCACCGCCCAGCCGCTGACGCCGGGGCCCAGCGCCGCGATCCGGCCCGAGCACTCCAGACCGGGGTGGTCGGGGGCGCCCGGGGGCGGCGGATAGTGGCCCTGGCGCTGCAGCAGATCGGCGCGGTTCACGCCGGCGGCCGCGATATCGACCAGGACTTCGCCCTCGCCGGGTACGGGATCGGGGACCTCCGCCCACACGAGGGCGTCGGGGGCGCCGGGTTCGGGGATGGTGATCGCATACATGGCGGGGAGGCTACTCCTTACGTTCCGGGCCAGGCGGTGGACCAGGGCAGGTCAAGGACCTCGACCTCGCTGCCCCGGTCCGCGCCGCCGGGCGGGATGACGGCCAGGCCGTCCGCGACGGCGACGCCGCGCAGCATGGCCGGGCCGTTGAAGCGGAGCGGACGCGCCTCGTCGCCCTGGAAGACCACCGGGACCAGGCGGGTGTCGCGCGGATGGCCGTGGACGGCGGCGGTCAGCGGGGCGGGGCAGGGGGTGGGTGTCGGGCGGCCCGTCAGCGTGCGCAGCAGCGGCTCGGCGAGGGTCAGCAGACCGGAGACGGCGGCCAGCGGATTGCCTGGCAGCCCCACGAGGTGCTTGTCCGGGGCCAGACGGGCCAGCAGCATCGGGTGGCCGGGGCGCACCGCCACCCCGTCGACCAGCAGCTCGGCGTCCAGTCGGCGCAGGGTGGGGTGGACGTGGTCGACGGGTCCTGCGGCCGTACCGCCGGTGGTCAGGACGACATCGGCGGTCGATCCGGCCACCGCCGCGTACAGCGACTCCGCGTCGTCGGCCAGCCGGCGGGTCGCCAGCGGCTCGGCGCCGAGCGCGCGCAGCCAGGGGGCGAGCATCGGGCCGAGCGCGTCGCGGATGCGGCCGTCGTGGGGGAGGCCCTGCCGCAGCAGCTCATCGCCGAGGACGAGGATTTCGACACGGGGCCGGGGCACGGTCGGCAGCTCGTCGTATCCGGCGGCGGCGGCCAGACCCAGTATCACGGGGGTGATCAGGGCGCCCGCGGGGAGCAGCAGATCGCCGCTGCGGCACTCCTGGCCGCGGGGGCGGATGTCCTGGCCGGGGCTGACGGGGTGGGCGGGGGCGGCGTACAGCCAGCCGTCGCCCGCGGTGCCGTGTTCGGTGCCGTGCGCGGTGCCGTGTTCGGTGCGCAGCACGGCGGTGGCGCCGGGCGGGACGCGGGCACCGGTGGCGATACGGATCGCGTGGCCGTCGGGGAGCGGATCGGCCTCGGCGTGGCCGGCCAGGATCGAGTGCCCTGCGGCGGGGAGCCGCCAGGGGCCGGGGCCGGCGAGGGCCCAGCCGTCCATGGCGGAGGTGTCGAAGGACGGCAGGTCGGTGAGGGCGGTGAGGGGCGCGGCCAGGACGTGGCCGAGGGCGTCGGCGAGCGGGCGGGCGTGCGGGGCGGCCTGGGCCGCAGCCTTCCGGGGGGCGCGGGCCGCGATCGCGCGGGCGTCGGGCCAGGGGGTGCCGGGCCGGTGGGCAGGGGCCGGGGAGGTGGGGCCGGGGCCCCGGGGTGGCCGTGCCCGGTCCGTCGTTGTCGCTGTCGCTGTCGCTGTTGCCGTCGGGCCGTGGAGCGCCGGGTCGGGGAATGCCGAGTCGTGGAGCGCCTGATCCGGGGACGGCGGTTCGTGCAGCGCCCGGCTCTGGGATGCCGGGGCCTGGGGCGCCGCGTTCTGCGGTGTCGGGTCCCAGGGATCGGTCCACTCGGGGGGCTCGGGGCGCACCGGGCGGCCGGAGGGCTCGGGCTGCTCGGGCCATGTCTCAGGGCGGCGCCGATACGTGCCCTGGTCCTTGGCCAGCGCCAGGGCCTCGTCGAACTCGCGGTCCAGCGCGTCGCCGCCGCGGGGCTCCCGGTCCGTCATCCCGTCGACTCGGCCTCTTCGGCCCACCGGGCGGCCAGCGCGGCCGCCTTGCCGGTGGCGGCGGCCAGCGCCTCGGGGCCGCCGCCCTGCTGGGCGGCCGCGTAGCCGACGAGGAAGGTGGTCAGCGGTGCGGCGGGCCTGGCGACGCCGTGCGCGGCGTCGCGGGCGAGGTCGAGAAGGGCGGCGGTGTCGACATCGAGGTCGATGCCCAGCTCCGCCTTGACTGCGGCGATCCATTCATCCAACACGTGTCCATGCTCCCTGATCCGTGCGCGGGCAGTGGTGATGTCCTCCCAGGTGTCGCAGTCGAAGGAGGCAGTGGGGTGATGCAGACGGCCGAGCTTCAAGTCGGCGGTGAGCAGCCGCAGGGGCAGTCCGGCCAGACCGCCGTGCTCCGCCGCGAGCAGGGCGACCTCCCGGCGCAGCGGCTCGGCCCGGTACGCCGCGACCAGCGGCTGCTCGCGGCCGTCCGAGTCGGTGAGCAGCACCCCTTCGGCCTCGCCGAGGCCGTTGACGAGCGCCCCGACGGTCTCGCCCGTGAGGAACGGCAGATCCGCGGAGAGCAGAAGGACGACGGGCTCCGTGGTCCGGCGCAGTCCGGCGTCGACGGCCGCGACCGGCCCGCCGCCCGGCGGCTCCTCGCGGATCCAGTGCACGGGCCGCGCGGTCGGTCTGCGCGGGCCGACGACGACGGTCCGCTCGGCGCCCCGGCAGGCGTCGAGCACCCGGTCGAGCAGCGGCCGGGCGCCCACCCGCAGCGCCGGCTTGTCGGCGCCGCCCAGCCGCCGGGCGGCGCCTCCGGCCAGGATCACAGCGTCATACGTCACCCCATGAGTATGTCCCGGTGACGGCCGAGTACCGCCTCCGTCGCCACGACCTACACGGACCGCAGCAGAACCGCCGGATGTTCCACGCAGTCGGCCACATAGCGCAGGAAGCCGCCCGCGACGCCGCCGTCGCAGACCCGGTGGTCGAAGGTCAGCGACAGCTGCACCACCTGCCGTATGGCCAGCTGGTCCTGGTGCACCCACGGCTTCGCCGCTATCCGGCCGACGCCGAGCATCGCGGCCTCGGGGTGGTTGATGATCGGTGTCGAGCCGTCGACACCGAAGACGCCGTAGTTGTTGAGCGTGAAGGTGCCTCCGGTCAGCTCGGCGGGGGTGAGGGTGCCGGAGCGGGCGGCCTCGGTGAGGCGGGTCAGCTCGGCTGACAGCCCGGCCGTGTCCCGCGTGTGCGCGTCGTGCACCACGGGCACCACGAGGCCACGTTCGGTCTGTGCGGCAAAACCGAGGTGGACATCGGAGCGGCGCGTGATCTCGCCCTCGCTGACGGTTGCGTTCAGCTCGGGGTGGCGGGCCAGGGCCGCCGTGCAGATGCGGGCGAGGAAGGCGAGCAGGGAGATCTTGGGCCCCGCCGCGTTCATGGCCGCGCGGGCGGCGAGCAGTTCCGTCGCGTCGGCGTCCACCCAGCACGTCGCGTCGGGGATCTCCCGTCGGCTACGGGCCAGCTTCTCGGCCCCGCGTACGCCCCGCACCGGGACGCGCGTCCCATCGGCCCCGCGCGCGCCCGCGGCGACCGGCGCCGGGGCCGGGGCAGCTTGTGCAGCCTGCGCGGCCTGTACGGCCCTTTCCACGTCCCCGCGCAGGATCAGCCCGTCGGGCCCGGAGCCCCGCAGCTCGCGCAGGTCCAGTCCGTGCTCGCGAGCCAGCCGCCGGACGAGCGGCGAGATGACGGAAACCGGGCCGGGCGCCGGCCGTGCCGCGCCGTTGGCCTCCGGGCCGGACCCCGGCGCGGGCGGTACGGGGCGCGTGGCGACCGGGTTGGCCGCGGCGGCCGGGCCGCTCGCGGCGACCGGGCCACCGCGGGTCGTTGTCGGTGCGAGGCCCCCGGCCAAGCCCTCGGCAACGCCCCCACCAAGGCCTCCGCCAACTCCCCCAACCGGGCCGGAGGCCGGGGCCGGCGGGGCCGGACGGATGCGGCGGCGCCGCGCGGAGGGGGCCGAGGTGCCGTAGCCGACCAGCACATTGCCGGACCCGCCCTCGGCAGCCGGAGCCCTGCCGTCAACCGCCGAGGACCCGCTCCCGACGGCTGAGGACCCGCCCCCGACGGCCTGCGTCCCGCCCTCCGCGGCCGGCACGGCGACCGTCAGCAGCGGCGCGCCGACCGGCAGTTCGGTGCCCTCCTCGCCGAAGCGGGCGGTCACCACCCCGCCGTACGGGCAGGGCACATCCACCAGCGCCTTGGCGGTCTCGACCTCCACGACCGGCTGGTCGACGGCGACGACCTCGCCGACCTCCACCAGCCAGCGCACGATCTCCGCCCCGGTGAGCCCTTCACCCAGATCGGGCAGGGTGAACTCGCGCACCTCCGCCATCACACCGCCCTCCCCTCGGTCCACTCCGACTCCCACTGCAGCCGGGCCACCGCGTCCAGCACCCGGTCCACGCCGGGCAGATGGTGCCGCTCCAGCATCGGCGGCGGATAGGGGATGTCGAATCCGGCGACGCGCAGCACCGGCGCCTCCAGGTGGTGGAAGCAGCGCTCGGTGATCCGGGCGGCGATCTCCCCGCCGGGGCCGCCGAAGCCCGTGGACTCGTGGACGACGACGGCCCGCCCGGTCCGGCGGACGGAGGCGCACACCGTCTCGTCGTCGAAGGGCACCAGCGACCGCAGATCGACGACCTCCAGGTCCCAGCCCTCGGCCGAGGCCGCTTCGGCGGCCTCCAGACAGACGGGCACCGAGGGCCCGTACGAGATGAGGGTGGCGGTCCGCCCGCCGGTGGCCGGGCGGCGCACCACGGCGCGGCCGATGGGGGCGACCTCCTCGGGGTGGTCGGGGGACCATTCGGCCTTGGACCAGTAGAGCCGCTTGGGTTCGAGGAAGACGACCGGGTCGTCGGAGGCGATGGCGGCGCGCAGCAGCCCGTATGCGTCGGCGACGGTGGCCGGAGCGACCACATGGAGGCCGGGCGTCGCCATGTAGTACGCCTCGGAGGAGTCGCTGTGGTGCTCCACACCGCCGATGCCGCCGCCATAGGGCACCCGCACGGTGATGGGCATCGGCAGGGCGCCGCGGGTGCGGTTGCGCATCCGGGAGACATGGCTGACAAGCTGCTCGAAGGACGGGTACGCGAAGGCGTCGAACTGCATCTCGACGACGGGCCGCAGCCCGTACATGGCCATGCCGACGGCGGTGCCGAGGATGCCCGCCTCCGCGAGCGGGGTGTCCGTACAGCGGTCGTCGCCGAACTCCTTGGCGAGCCCGTCGGTGATCCGGAAGACGCCGCCCAGTGTGCCGACGTCCTCGCCGAGGACGTGGACGGCCGGGTCGGCGGCCATCGCGTCGCGCAGCGCGCGGCCCAGGGCCTGGGCCATGGTGGCGGGCTTGACCGCGGTCGTCGTCATCGCTCGCCCTCCTCCGCGGCGAGCTCCGCGCGCAGCGCGTCCGCCTGCTCGCGCAGCTGGCCGGTCTTCTCGGCGTAGACATCCTCGAAGAGGTCCATCGGGTCCAGGGCCGGGTCCTGGTGCATCCGTGTCCGCAGATCGGCGGCCATCCGCTCGGCGGCGTCGCGCGCGGCCTGTACGGCCTGGTCGTCGAGCAGGCCGCGGTCGCGCATCGCTTCCTCCAGCAGGGTGATGGGGTCGTGGGCGCGCCAGGCCTCCACTTCGGCGTCGGAGCGGTAGCGGGTGGCGTCGTCGGCGTTGGTGTGGGCCTCGAGGCGGTAGGTGACGGCTTCCACCAGAGTGGGGCCGCCGCCCGCGCGCGCCCGGCGGACGGCCTCGCCCAGGACCTGGTGCACGGCCACCGCGTCGTTTCCGTCGACGAGCCGGCCGGGCATGCCGTATCCGACGGCCTTATGGGCGAGGGAGGGGGCGGCGGTCTGCTTGGCGAGCGGGACGGAGATCGCGAAGCCGTTGTTCTGGATGAGGAAGACGACGGGGGCCCGCCACACCGCCGCGAAGTTCAGCGCCTCATGGAAGTCGCCCTCGCTGGTCCCGCCGTCGCCGACCAGGGCCAGCGCCACCACGTCGTCGCCCTTGAGGCGGGCGGCGTGCGCCAGGCCGACCGCATGCGGCAGCTGGGTGGCCAGCGGGGTGCACAGCGGGGCCACCCGGTGGTCGCGCGGGTCGTAGCCGGAGTGCCAGTCGCCGCGCAGCAGGGTGAGGGCATGCACCGGGTCGAGCCCGCGCACGACGGCGGCGAGGGTGTCGCGGTAGCTGGGGAAGAGCCAGTCCTGCTCGCGCAGCACAAGGCCGGCGGCGACCTGGCAGGCCTCCTGCCCGGTGGAGGAGGGGTAGACGGCGAGCCGGCCCTGCCGGGTCAGGGCGGTGGCCTGCGTGTTGTACCGGCGGCCGCGCACCAGCTCTCCGTAGAGCCGGGTCAGCAGGGCCGGGTCGATATCGGCCGCGGCATCGGTGCCCAGCAGGCGGTACGGCTCGGCATCGGGCAGCAGCGGCGCGGCGTCGACCCGCGGCTGCCAGGCGGGCGGGGGAGTAGGCCGATAGGCACCGGGCTGCTCAAGGACCGTCATGGCGCGACCTCCTGCGGGCAGAGAGCTGATGGGGCGGGCAGCCCCCTCCCTACCGATTGTTCGGTCGATGACGCATTTTGGCTACAGGCGGCCTCAGCCTGTGGACAAACGGTTCAGCAGGACATGAGATGTGGCCAGGACGTCCATGAAGGGGAGGCGGCGCGGTATGCCGGGCGAACAGATGGCCAATCCGGACGACAAACCTCCCGCCCGTCCACTGGACTCGATCGACCGCGACATCGTGCGCATGCTCCGGGCGGACGGCCGCGCCTCGATACGCTCCGTGGCCGAGCGGGTGCACGTCTCGCGCGCCAATGCCTACGCCCGCATCAACCGCCTCATCGACGACGGGGTGATCCGCGGTTTCAGCGCCCGGGTGGACCAGGAGCGGGCCGGGCAGGGCGCGTCGGCGTACATCACGTTGAAGATCGTGCAGAACTCGTGGCGCACGGTCCGCGAACAGCTCAGGCAGCTTCCGGGCGCCGCTCATATCGCCCTGGTCAGCGGGGACTTCGATGTGCTGCTGCTGGTCCACACCGAGGACAACCGCTCACTGCGCGAGCTGGTCCTCACCCGTATCCAGGCCATACCCGAGGTGCTGAGCACGCGGACGCTGCTGGTCTTCGAGGAGACCGACCTCGACTCCGATCTCTTTTGAGGCTCGGTTCTCCCCCGGCTACCGCTGAGAGGTGCCCCCGGGGGCGGGCCTCAGACGCGCAGCCCCGCGAACGCCGTACGGACCACCGCGTCGGCCACCTCGTCCGCGGTCGCGGCTCCGCCCCGGCCCGGCCGGTACCACTCCACAATCGAATTGATCATGCCGAAGAGCAGCCGGGTCGCCAGCCGGGCGTCCACGTCCGGCCGCAGGTCGCCGTCCGCCACGGCCTGTTTGACCAGTTCGGCGACCTCATGGTCGAAATCCCGCCGCCGTGCCATGGCCCACCGCTCGGTGTCCGTGTTCCCGCGCACGCGCAGCAGCAGGGTGACGTACGGCAGCTCCCCCATCAGCACCTCGGTGGTGCGCCGGGTCACATGCTCCAGCCGCTCGACCGCCCGCCCGTCGCGCGCCTCCGGCTCCTGGAGGATGCCGAACAGCCCGTCGAGGGCGCGGCTTATGGCCAGCCGCAGCAGCTCTTCCTTGCCTTTGACGTGGTGGTAGATCGACGACTTGGAGATCCCGGCGGCGCGCGAAAGGTGCTCCATGGAGGTGCCGTCGTAGCCGCGTTCGTTGAACACCTCCACGGCGACCGCGAGCAGCGATTCGGGGGTGTAGGTGTCGCGCTTCGGCATCGTCATGATGAGAACTGTTCTTCTTCGGCGGCCGCGCGCCGCATCAGCGATTGGGACGGGGCATAACGACCGGTGGGATAGGCCTGGTGAAGATTCAACAGGATGTCGCGCACCCAGCGCGCACCGAGCTCGCTCCCCCAACGCAGCGGCCCGACAGGGTAGTTCACACCCAGCCGCATCGCGGTGTCGATGTCCTCCGGACTCGCCACCCGGCGCGCGGCGGCGTCCATGGCGAAGTCGGCGAGCATCGCGACCGTACGGGCCACGATCATGCCGGGGACGTCCTGGATCACGCTGACCTGCTTCCCGAGCGCCTGGAAGAGCCCGGTCGCGGCCCGCACGGCTTCGGGAGAGACGGTTTCACCGGGGGCGAGGGCCATCCGGGTGGCGGTGCGGTAGTCCAGCGCCAGGTCGAACCGGATGCACGGGACGGGGGAACCGGCGGTGGCCGACGAGCCGTCGGTGAGAGCCAGGCGGGTGCCGTCGGGCAGGGCGATGAAGCCTCCGGGCGGGGCGTCGGCGGCCGGGTCCTCCCAGGTGACCGTGATCCCCGCCTCCTCGATCAGCCGCGGCAGCTCCCCCGCCGGCCCCGATCCCGACCCCGGCCGGCCCCTGTGGACCACGACCTTTTCCGGGGCCCGGCACGGCTCGGCGGTGTACGGCTTCGGGGGCGGCGCGCCCTCGGCGTAGTCGTACCAGCCCCGGCCCGCTTTACGCCCGTACAGGCCCGCGTCGACGAGCCGCCGCTGGGCGAGGGACGGGGTGAACTTCGGATCGTGGAACATCGCGTCCCACACCGACCGGGTGACGGCCTCGTTCACGTCCTGTCCGATCAGGTCGGTCAGCTCGAACGGGCCCATCGCGAACCCGCCGCAATCGCGCAGCACGGCATCGACGGTGGCCGGGTCGGCGGCGCCCTCCTCGTGGACGCGAAGGGCCTCGGCGTAAAAGGGGCGGGCGATCCGATTGACGATGAAGCCGGGGGTGTCGGCGCAGCGCACCGGGGTCTTGCCCCAGGCCGCGACGGTCTCGTACGCCCGGTCGGCGGCGGCCTCGTCCGTCGCGAAGCCGCGGACCACCTCGACCAGCGGCAGCAGCGGTGCGGGGTTGAAGAAGTGCAGGCCCAGGAGGCGGCCGGGGCGGCGCAGGGCGCCCGCGACGGCGGTGACGGACAGGGAGGAGGTGTTGGTAGCGAGCAGACAGTCGTCGGAGACGACCGATTCGAGGGCGGTGAACAACTGCTGCTTGGCGCCCAGGTCCTCCAGGATCGCCTCGATGGCCAGCTCCGCGTCCGCGAGCCCGGCGAGCCCGGTGACCGGGGTGAGCCGGCCCAGGGCGGCGTCCCGCACGGCGGGCGCGAGCCGCCCCTTGTCGACCAGCCGCTCGAGGCGGGCGGCGATGGCGTCGGCGGCCTGCGCGGCGCGGCCGGGAGCGGCGTCGTAGAGCCGTACGGGGTGCCCGGCGACCAGCGCGACCTGCGCGATTCCCTGGCCCATGGTGCCGGTGCCGACCACGGCGACGGTGCCGGCGGGTTCGATCCTCCGGTCGATCGCAGTCATGCCGCTGATCCTCTCGGACGAAGTTATCCACAGGTGCGCCAGGCCCTCTTGTCCCGACCGATCGTTCGGTTACTCTAACTCTGACGGCCAGGCCGTCGTCTCCCGCTCAGCTCAATCCCAGCTCGACGAGGAGTTGGTCAGTCGTGACCGCCGGACTCACCACAGCGCAGTTGACCGAGCAGCACCGCCCCACCCTCGACCAGGCTCTGGAGGCCATCCGTACCCGTGCGTACTGGTCGCCGCACCCCGAGCATCCAAAGGCTTACGGAGGGGCCGACGCGAGCGGGCGGGAGAGCCTGAGCCCCGCCGAGGGCCAGGCGGCCTTCGACGAGCTCCGCGGTCGGCGCTTCGAGCTGGACCAGCCCGGCGCGGACGGCTGGACCGCCACCGAGACCTCGCCGTACGGCATCGAGCTGGGGGTGGAGTATCCGCACCCGGACATCGAGGTGCTGCTCCCGGCGATGCGGGCCGGGATGCCTACCTGGCGGGACGCGGGTCCCGAGGCGCGCGCCATGGTCTGCCTGGAGATCCTGGCCCGGATCAGCGCCCGCTCCCATGAGTTCGCCCATACCGTCATGCACACCAGCGGGCAGGCGTATCTGATGGCGTTCCAGGCCGGCGGGCCGCACGCCCAGGACCGCGGTCTGGAGGCGGTGGCCTATGCCTTCGCGGAGCAGACGCGCACCCCCGCCGCGGCCGAGTGGACCAAGCCGCAGGGCAAGCGCGATCCGCTGCGGCTGCGCAAGACCTTCACGGCCGTCCCCCGCGGCATCGCCCTGGTCATCGGGTGCAACACGTTCCCGACGTGGAACGGCTACCCCGGCCTGTTCGCCTCCCTTGCCACGGGAAACGCGGTATTGGTCAAGCCGCACCCCCGGGCCGTGCTGCCGCTGGCCCTGACCGTCCGGGTGGCGCGCGAGGTGCTGCGGGAGGCCGGCTTCGACCCCAATCTGATGGCCCTGGCCGCCGAGCAGCAGGACGAGGGCCTGGCCAAGGTGCTCGCCGTGCGCCCCGAGATCCGCGTCATCGACTACACGGGCTCCACCGCCTTCGGCGACTGGCTGGAGACCCATGCCCGCCAGGCCCAGGTCTTCACCGAGAAGGCCGGGGTCAACACGGTCGTGATCGACTCCACCGATGACTACCAGGGCATGCTGGACAATCTGGCCTTCTCCCTGTCCCTGTACTGCGGCCAGATGTGCACCACCCCGCAGAACCTGCTGATCCCCCGGGACGGCATCGCCACGGACGCCGGCCCCAAGTCGTACGACGAGGTGGTCGCCGATCTGGCGGCGGCCGTCGAGCGGCTGCTGGGCGACGACGCGCGGGCGAGCGCCCTGCTCGGCGCGATCGTGAACCCCGGGGTCAAGGAGCGGCTCGAGGCCGCCCCCGGCCTCGGCGCGACCGCCCTTGCCTCCCGCTCGGTGACCCACCCCGACTTCCCCGACGCCACGGTCCGCACCCCCGTGATCGTCAAGGCCGACGGCGCCCGGAAGTTCTGGGAGGCGGCCGACGCGGAAGCGCCCTACCTCTCCGAATGCTTCGGCCCGGTGTCCTTCGCCGTCGCCATGGACTCCACGGCGGACGCGGTCGACCTGCTGCGCCGCACCATCCGCGACAAGGGCGCGATGACCGTCGGGGCGTACACCACCTCCCCGGACGCGGAGCGGCTGATCGAGGAGGCATGTCTGGAGGAGTGCGCCCAGCTGTCGCTGAATCTGACCGGTGGGATCTACGTCAACCAGACGGCTGCCTTCTCGGACTTCCACGGCGCGGGCGGCAACCCTTCGGCCAACGCCACCTTGTGCGACGGGGCGTTCGTGGCCTCCCGCTTCCGCATGGTCGAGGTCCGCCGCCCGCTGTAGCGCCGCGGCGCCTCCGGTGCCCTCCGCGGCGCCGGCTCAGCCGCTCACCTGGGCTGGGCCGGCGGGGTCTGGGCCGGCCCTCCCCAGTGGAACAGCGCCATGGCCACGCTGGTGGCCAGGTTGTAGCTGGACACCTGAGGCCGCATGGGGAGGGCCACCAGCCTGGTGGCCCGCTTCCGCACCTCCGGCGAGATCCCATGCCGCTCGGATCCGAACGCGAGCAGCGCGTCATCGGGGATCGCCACGGACCGGATGTCCTCCCCCTCCGGATCCAGGGCGTACAGCGGCCCCGGCGGAAGGTCGTCGCTCGCCAGCCGCTCCACGGCGGTGGCGAAGTGCAGCCCCGCACCCGACCGGACCGCGTTCGGATGCCAGGGGTCGATATCGCCGGTGGTGACCACCCCCGCGACCCCGAACCCGGCGGCGAGCCGCACCACGGCCCCCACGTTCCCCAGGTTGCGCGGGTTGTCCAGCACCACGACCGGCGCCGATCTGGACGGCCCCGCCAGCTCGTCCAGATTCCCCCGCCGATCGCGTCTGACCGCCAGCGCGGCCACCTGCGTCGGATGGGCCCTCGGCACAAGGTCGCGCAGCGTCTTGGCCGACACCTCGACCAGGCGCTCCTCGATCACCGCGGTCAGATCCCCGGCCAGGTCGTCCGCGAGAGCGAGCGCGGCGGCCTTGTCGCTCGTGACCGCGATCCGCACCTCCGCGCCGAACCGGAGCGCGTGCTTCAGCGCATGGAAGCCATCCAGCAGCACGGTCCCCTCAGCGGCCTCATGCCACCGCCGCACGGCCGTCACGGCCTCGTCGTCACCCATGCCCACAGCCTACGGTCGGCCCTCGACGCTCTCCTCCGTCCGCTGGCGCGGCAGCCGGACCGTCTGCGCCCGGACGCGGTCGCGGACCTTGTTCGCCCGCCTCCCGACCCAGCGCAGAAAGTTCGTCGGGAGGAAGATCGCATCCGCCGCGATCATGGCCAGGGAGAAGAAGGGCAGCCCCAGCAGCACCGCGATCCCGATGTGCTCCAGCACCAGCAGGACGAGCATCACGTTCTTGACCCGCCGGTTCAGCAGCGTGAAGGGGAAGGCGACCTGCACGATGACCGTGCCGTAGGTGAGCACCATGACCACAAGGCCGCTGCCGGCCAGCACATCGGCCAGCGCGGGCCAGGGCGAGAAGTAGTCCAGGTGCAGCGGGTAGTAGAGCGCGGTGCCGTCCTGCCAGCGCGAGCCCTGGACCTTGTACCAGCCGGCGGAGGCGTACAGCAGACAGACCTCGCCCATGATCACCAGCACCGCGCCGTTGTGCACGAGGTTGGCGAGGATGTCCAGGAGAGTGCGCGGCTCACCGGGTGCGTAGCGCCGGACGAGCCACCAGGCGCCGTGCGCCGCCCACACCCCCCACAGCGCCATGCCCCAGCCGACGCCGGGCAGCGGGCCGTAGGACGACCAGTCGAGACGGGCCGAGGGGTTCAGCTGCGCCCACAGCAGGGCCAACCCGGTCAGCGTCCACAGCACGATTCCGGTGGTGTCGCGCGGCTCCGGCGCCCCGGGCCCGCGCCGCGCCGCGCGGCGGGCGTCCAGGGACCACACCCGCCCGCACCGGGTCAGCGTCAGATACATCGCCACCAGGTGGATGATGTTGTCGCCGCCGTCCCCCACGAAGACGCTGCGGTTCTGCAGGGAGATCACGCCGAGCATGAACAGCACGGACATGGTGCGGGTCCGCCAGCCGAGCAGGAGCAGCACACTGGAGACGACGGCGAGGGCGTAGACGGTGTCGAACCACAGGCCGCTGTCGGACCACATGAGCGCGCTGAAGGCGCCGTTGCCCTCGATGAGCTGATGGGCCATCTCCCAGCTCCACGGGCCCTCGGGCCCGTACAGCTCCTGGCGGTGGGGCCATTCGCGCAGCAGGAACAGCAGCCAGGTGAAGGAGAAGCCGATCCGCACCACGGCGGTCTGGTACGGGCCGAGCGCCGATCCGGTGACGCGGCCGTAGGCCCGGATGATGGTGGCCTCGACGCGGGCGGCGGCCTTGGCGCGGGGCGCCGCCGGGGGCAGGGAAGGGCGGGGAGGGGGCGGGGGCAGCGGCGGCTGCGGCGGGAGGGCTGGGGTCGTCACCGGCGCTTCGCCTCCGGCAGGTCGGCGGCGGTGACCGGCCACCAGGGCAGCTCCCGGCGGATGGGACGGGTGTCGATCTTCTCTTCACTCCACGACGGGGCGGCCAACTGCCGGGTGAGCGAACGCAGCTGGATCCGCTGCACCGTGCCGCCGTCCTGCTTCAGGCCCAGGCGGAGTATCGCGAGCCGCCGCAGATACTGCGCCGAGAGCTGTCCGCGCAGCCCGTTCGGCCGCTCCTGGGCGTCATGCGAGAGAAGGTAGAAGTCCCAGGCGCGGCGCAGCTGGTTCTGCTGGGTGTGGCTGGGCAGCGGATTGTGCCTGATGGCCGCGCCGTCCTGGGCCGACAGGTCTCGCCACCCGGTGGTCGCGGTGCCGCCCTCGGGGGTGCGGATCTCGGCGCGTACCTGGACGGCGATGTTCTGCTGGAGGGGGTTGGGGGCGAAGAGCTTCCAGTTCCGTTCGAATTCTGGATATATGTAGTCGTCTATCGCCTCGCTGTGCTGCTTACTGACCGTGTTGGCCGGGGAGACGTTCAGGAAGGCCATCCCGAGGTGGACGGCCACGGCGGCCACGGTCACCGCGAGGCCCACGGCCACGACGAGCTGCGAGGGCAGCGACAGCAGGCTCCCCGCTCTCGTCTCCCCCGCTTCTTGCTCTCCTTCCTCCCCCTGCTCCCCTCTCTCCCCTTTCTCTCCTTTCCCTATGACCTGCCCCGTCTCCACCATTCCCGCCCCGATCCCGTGGTCCCCGGCCGCGCGCCGCACACTGCACTCTCCGTGCCTTCCGCGCTTTCCGCGGCCCTTACGCCCCGGAACGGTACCGATGAGCGCGCGCAGGGCACAGCGCCCCGGAGTTATCCACAGGCTTGACACCCCACGTTCCCCCGGCACACCATTGAACCGAACGATCGGTCGGTCGGGCGCGGGCGACAGCCCGGCGGGGACGGCGAAGGGGCTTCGCATGACGACGATGGCGGCTGACGCGGAGGCGTATCAGACAGTGTTCGACGCCGCCCTGGCCACGGACGAGCGCATCGAGCCCCGCGACTGGATGCCCGACGCATACCGCGCCTCGCTGGTGAGACAGATAGCCCAGCACGCACACTCCGAGATCATCGGCATGCAGCCGGAGGCCAACTGGATCAGCCGGGCGCCCTCGCTGCGCCGCAAGGCCATCCTCATGGCGAAGGTCCAGGACGAGGCGGGACACGGCCTGTATCTCTACAGCGCCGCCGAGACACTGGGCACCAGCCGCGACGAGCTGCTCGACAAGCTCCACTCCGGCCGCCAGAAGTACTCCTCGATCTTCAACTACCCCACCCTCACCTGGGCCGATGTGGGCGCGATCGGCTGGCTGGTCGACGGCGCGGCGATCACCAACCAGGTGCCGCTGTGCCGCTGCTCCTATGGGCCGTACGCACGGGCGATGGTCCGGATCTGCAAAGAGGAGTCCTTCCACCAGCGCCAGGGATTCGAGCTGCTGCTGAGCCTGAGCCGCGGCACCGAGGCACAGCGCGCGATGGCGCAGGACGCCGTGGACCGCTGGTGGTGGCCCTCGCTGATGATGTTCGGCCCGCCCGACGAGGCATCGGCCCACTCCGCCCAGTCCATGGCCTGGAAGATCAAGCGCCATTCGAACGACGAGCTCCGCCAGCGCTTCGTCGACATCTGCGTCCCGCAGGCCGAAGCGCTCGGCCTGGCCCTCCCCGACCCCGACCTGAGGTGGAACGAGGACCGGGGCCACTACGACTTCGGGCCGATCGACTGGGAGGAGTTCCGCGAAGTGCTCCGGGGAAACGGGCCGTGCAACACCCAGCGCATCTCCCAGCGGCGGCGGGCCCATGAGGAAGGCGCCTGGGTGCGCGAGGCGGCCGCGGCGTATGCGGCCAAGCACGGAGAGGCCGGAGCATGAGCGACGGCACCAGCGGTGAGTGGCCCCTGTGGGAAGTGTTCGTGCGCGGCAGGCGCGGCCTGTCCCACACCCACGCCGGCAGCCTGCACGCGCCGGACGCCGAGATGGCCCTGCGCAGCGCCCGCGATCTGTATACGCGGCGCTCCGAGGGCGTCTCCATCTGGGTCGTGCCGTCCGACCGGATCACCGCCTCCTCGCCGGACGAGAAGGATCCGTTCTTCGAGCCGGCCGCCGACAAGCCCTACCGCCATCCGACCTTCTACGAGATCCCCGAGGGGGTGCGGCACCTGTGACCGCCGCCGCACTCGCCCTCGGCGACGACGCCCTGGTGCTCTCCCACCGGCTGGGGGAGTGGGCGGGGCACGCCCCGGTGCTGGAGGAGGAGGTCGCCCTCGCCAATATCGCCCTGGACCTGCTCGGGCAGGCGCGGGTGCTGCTCTCCCTGGCGGGCGACGAGGACGAGCTGGCCTATCTGCGGGAGGAGCGCGCCTTCCGCAATGTCCAGCTCGTCGAGCAGCTCAATGGCGACTTCGCCCACACCATCGCCCGCCAGCTGTACTTCTCCACCTATCAGCAGCTGCTGTACGACCGGCTGGCGCGGGGTGACGGCCCCTTCGCCCCGCTGGCCGCCAAGGCGGTCAAGGAGGTCGCCTACCACCGCGACCACGCCGAGCACTGGACCCTGCGGCTGGGCGACGGCACCGCCGAGAGCCATGAGCGGATACGGCGCGGCCTGGAGTCGCTGTGGCGGTTCACCGGCGAGCTGTTCGAGCCGGTCGAGGGGTGCGAGGTGGACTGGACCGCCCTGCACGACGAGTGGCTGGCGCGGATCACGGCCGTGCTGGACCGGGCCACCCTGGCCGTGCCCGAGGGCCCGCGGCGCGGCGCCTGGGCGGCCGGCGCCGGGCGGCAGGGCGTCCACACCGAGCCGTTCGGCCGGATGCTGGCCGAAATGCAGCATCTGCACCGCAGCCACCCGGGGGCGTCATGGTGACGCCCGCGCCCGCGACCCCGCTCGAGACCCGGCTGCGCGAGCTGGCGGGTGCCGTGCCGGATCCGGAGCTGCCCATGGTGAGCCTGGCCGAGCTCGGGGTGCTGCGCGCGCTGCGCGTCATGGCGCCGGGCCGGGTCGAGGTCGAGCTGACCCCCACCTACACCGGCTGTCCCGCGCTGGAGTCGATGGCCGCCGATGTCGAACAGGTGCTGCACGACCACGGCATACCCGAGGTGACGGTCCGCACCGTCCTCTCCCCGCCCTGGTCGACGGACGAGATCAGCGCGGAAGGCCGCCGCAAGCTGGCCGAGTCCGGCATCGCACCGCCCGGCCCCCGCGCCGCGGGCGGGCCCGTCGCCGTCGACCTGACGGTGCGCTGCCCGCACTGCGGATCGACCGACACCAAGCTGCTCAGCCGCTTCTCCTCCACCTCCTGCAAGGCGCTGCGCCGCTGCGAGACCTGCCGCGAACCCTTCGACCACTTCAAGGAGTTGTGATGGCCGCCGAAGGCGTGGCGGCGCCCGTGCCCCGCCATGGCGCCTTCCATCCACTGCGGGTGATCGCGGTCGACCGGCTCACCGACGACTCGGTCGCCGTCACCCTCCAGGTCCCGCCCGCGCTGCGCGAGACCTTCCGCTTCTCTCCGGGGCAGCACATCGCGGTGCGGCGGTTCGCCG
Source organism: Streptomyces sp. NPDC000941 (assembly GCF_053599555.1). Lineage (NCBI taxonomy): Bacteria > Bacillati > Actinomycetota > Actinomycetes > Kitasatosporales > Streptomycetaceae > Streptomyces > Streptomyces sp. NPDC000941. Next base: position 67,862 of record NZ_JBSFMM010000010.1, on the reverse strand, counting down.
ACGGCGCCCAGATACGGCGGACCTACTCGATCTGCACACCGGCCCCGGCCCCCGAGGGGCCCTCGGCCCTGCGGGTCGGGGTGCGGCTGGTCGAGGGCGGCGAGTTCTCGACGTATGCCCTCAAGGAGCTGGCGGTCGGCGAGGTCATGGAGGTGATGGCCCCGGCCGGCCGGTTCGTACTGGACCCCAGGCCCGGCCACTTCGCCGCCGTGGTCGGCGGCAGCGGCATCACCCCCGTTCTGTCCATCGCGGCGACGCTGCTCGCCCGCGAGCCCCGGGCCCGCTTCTCCTTGATCCGTAGTGACCGCACCACCGCCTCCACGATGTTCCTGGAGGAGGTCGCCGATCTGAAGGACCGCTGGCCCGGCCGGTTCCAGCTGGTGAGCGTCCTCTCCCGGGAGGAGCGGCAGGCCGGGCCGGTCTCCGGACGGCTCGACGAGGAGCGGCTGACCGGGCTGCTGCCGGCGCTGCTGCCGATGGAGTCGGTGGACGGCTGGTTCCTGTGCGGGCCGTACGGGATGGTGCGCGGCGCCGAGCGGGCGCTGCGCGCCCTCGGGGTCGCCCGCCGCCGCATCCACCAGGAGATCTTCCATGTGGACGCCGGGGACAGCGAGGCCGTCCTCGCGGGGCCGAGCCCGGCCGCGGCCCCGGCCCGCTCCATGGTGACGGCGACCCTGGACGGCCGGTCGGGCACCTGGCCGGTGCGGGAGGGCGAATCGCTGCTGGCGGCCGTGGAGCGCAACCGCCCGGACGCGCCATACGCCTGCAAGGGCGGGGTCTGCGGGACCTGCCGGGCGTTCCTGGTCTCGGGCGAGGTACGGATGGACCGGAACTTCGCGCTGGAGCCGGACGAGGTGGCGGCCGGTTATGTGCTGTCCTGTCAGTCGCACCCGGTCGACGAGCGCGTGGAGCTGGACTTCGACCGCTGAACCGCCGCGGCGCGCCCCGACCGGGTGGTCGGCGTCCCCGAAAGGGCGGGCTTGCGCGGGCGTTCCCTTCTTGTAGAACCTGTTCTATCTTGACGGGCCGTCAGACCAAGCCATGGCGCGGGAGGACGGACAGTGGACTTCACCTTCACCGAGGAGCAGCAGGCGGCCGCCGAGGCGGCGAAGGCGGTCTTCTCCTCCGCCTCGCCGGACGGGGTGCCAAGCCCCGCGCTCACGCCCGGCGCCGTCGCCGACGACCTCGACCGCCGGCTGTGGGGCAAGGCCGCCGACGCCGATCTGCTCGGACTCCTCCTGGACCCGCGGTACGGCGGAGCCGGCCTTGACCCCATCGCCCTGTGCCTGGTGCTGCGCGAGGCCGGCCGGGTCCTGGCCCGTGTGCCGCTGCTGGAGTCCACCGCTGCCGCACTCGCCGTCCAGCGGTACGGCGGGGAGGAGCTGCGCGCCGCCGTGCTGCCCGGCGTCGGCCGGGGCGAGCTCGTGCTGACCGTCGCGCCCCACGGCCGCACCGGCCACGACGCGGCCGAACTCGCCGTACAGGCATGCCACGCCGACGGTGCGGACGCCGCCAGTGGCGCGGGCGGCGACGGCGGCCCCTGGGTCCTCGACGGCGCTCAGACCGCCGTGCCCTGGGCCCACAGCGCCGACCGCATCCTCATCCCCGCCCACACCGAAGCGGGCCGGACGCTTCTCGCGCTGGTCCCCCACGACCGCACCGGTGTCACCCTCAGCCCGCAGATCTCCACCAGTGGCGAACGGCTCGCCGAGATCCGCCTGGACTCCGTACGGCTGGACGGCTCCGAGGTGCTGACGGCGGACGGCGCCTGGGAGTGGCTGCGCCATCTCCTCACCACCGGCATCTGCGCGCTCGCGCTGGGCCTCGGCGAAGCGGTGCTCACCCTGACCAGCTCCTACACCAGCGAGCGCGAGCAGTTCGGCTTCCCGCTCGCCACCTTCCAAGCGGTCGCCGTCCAGGCCGCCGACCGCTATATCGATCTGCGCGCGATGGAGGCCACGCTGTGGCAGGCCGCCTGGCGGCTGGCCACGGACCGCGAGGGCGCCCCGGCCACGCCCGGGGCGCTGCCCGTCGCGGGGGATGTCGCCGTGGCCAAGATCTGGGCCGCCGAGGGGGTGCGCCGCGTCGTCCAGACCGCACAGCATCTGCACGGCGGCTTCGGCGCGGCGACCGACTATCCGCTGCACCGCTACCACGCCTGGGCCAAACAGCTGGAGCTGTCCCTCGGCCCCGCCGCCGCCCACGAGGAGGCACTGGGCGACCTACTTGCCGCCCACCCGCTCGGCTAGGCCCTGCCCGGGCGCCCGACTAGAGCACAAAGGCCCCGTCGGCCGTGGCGCCCCGCCCGCTCACCAGCGGGCGGCCCGCCGCCTGCCAGGCGAGCATGCCGCCGTCCACATTCACCGCGTCCAGACCCTGGGCGACCAGATACTGCGTCACCTGCGCCGACCGCCCGCCGACCCGGCACACCACATGCACCCGTCCGCCATCGCCCAGCGCCTCGGTCAGCTCACCGAACCGGGCCACGATCTGCCCCATGGGGATATGCAGGGCGTCCTCGGCGTGCCCTGCGGCCCACTCGTCGTCCTCCCGCACATCCAGCAGGAACCCATCGGCCGGCACCGCCGCGACCTCCACCTCGGGAAGCGGGGCAAATCCCATCACATACACCTCTCACACGACCTGGCAGCTGAGGGAAACCTACTACCGCACGAGCTCCGCCAGCTGATTCTCCTTCTCGGCGACCTTGGTCAGCAGCTGCTCGGCGATCTCGTCGAGCAGCCCATCGGGGTCCTCCGGCGCCATCTTGATCATCGCGCCGATCGCGCCGGACTCCAGCTCGGCGGCGACCTGGGCCAGCATCTCCTTCCGCGCGGCCAGCCACTCCAGCCGGGCGTACAGTTCCTCGCTGCGGCTCCACCGGCGCTCGGGCGGCGGCGGACCGGCCGCCCACTCCTCGGCCAGCGCCTGCAGCCGCTCCTCGTCCCCGGCCGCGTACGCCGCGTTGACCCGCACGATGAACTCGCCGCGCCGCTCCCGCTCGGCTCCGTCCTCCGCCAGGTCCGGATGCGCCTTGCGGGCCAGCTCCCGGTAGATGCGGCGCGCCTCCTCGCTCGGCCGCACCCGTGGCGGCGGCTGCACCGGCTGCTCGGTGAGCATGGCGGCCCCCTCGGGTGACAGCCCGTCGGAGTCGAGCCAGCCGTGGAACAGCTCCTCGACCTGCGGCATCGGCAGCACCAGCCCCCGCGCCTCCCGCGCCTTGCGGATGTCCTCGGGGTCACCTGTGCGCGCCGCCACCGCCTCGGCGATCAGCGCGTCCAGCTCGTCGAGGCGGGAGTACATCGGCCCGAGCCGCTGGTGGTGCAGCCGGGAGAAGTTCTCGACCTCGATGCGGAAGGTCTCCACCGCGATCTCGAACTCGATCAGCGCCTGCTCCGCCGCCCGCACCGCTCGCTCAAGCCGCGCGGTGGCTTCCGCGTCCGCCGCCGCCTCGGCCTCCGCATGCGCGTCCGCCGCCGCGTCCGTGCCTGGCTCCGCGTCCGTGCCCGCGTCCGACGGCACACCCGCCGCCGACTCCGACGGCTCCTCTGATCGGGCTTCGGGCCGGGTGTGTGATCGCTCGTGCGATTCAGCCTGGGGCTCTGCCTCCGGCACCGGCTGCCGGGCCTGCTGCTGCGCTTCCGGGTTCGTCACCCGCTCACCCTACGTCCGGCGGCAATCGGGCCGGGGAGGTGTCACACCCCCAACTCGGCCGCTATCCGCCCGCCCCGCACCGCGGCGAGAAGCCGCGCATGGTCCTCCTCCGTGCGGTCCGCGTACGCCACCGCGAACTCGGCGACCGCCTCGTCCAGCTCGTCCCCCTTTCCGCAGTACCCCGACAGCAGCCGCGGGTCCACGCTGTGCGCATGCGCCCGCGCCAGCAGCGCGCCCGTCATCCGCCCGTAGTCGTCCAGCTGGTCGGCCGCCAGCGCCACCGGGTCCACGCTTCCCTTCCGGTTGCGGAACTGCCGCACCTGATAGGGGCGCCCCTGGACCGTGGCCCAGCCCAGCAGGATGTCGCTGACCACCTGCATCCGCTTCTGGCCGAGGACCACCCGCCGCCCCTCATGCGCGACGGCGGGCACCTCGAAGCCGGCCTGCCGCACATACGGCAGCAGCGCGGACGGCCGCGCCTCCTTGATCTGCAGCACCATCGGCTCACCTCGGTGGTCGAGCAGCAGCACCACATACGACCGCGTCCCCACGCTTCCGGTGCCCACCACCCGGAACGCCACATCGTGCACCGCATAACGGGCCAGCAGCGGCAGCCGGTCCTCCGGCAGCGTCCCCAGATACTCGCCCAGCGCCGACGCCACGGCCGCCGCCTCCGCGTCCGGCACCTGCCGCAGCACCGGCGGCGCGTCCACGAAGCGCCGCGCCACCGGCCGCCCGGACGGACTCTCCCCGTCCGGCACGGCCTCCGTCGACCTGGCGGCGAACCGCGCGCTCGTGTTCCGCCGCGCCTTCTCCGAGACCCGCTGCAATGTGCCGACCAGGTCCTTGGCGTCCGCGTGCGAGACCAACTCCTCGTCCGCGATCGCGTTCCACGCGTCGGCGGCGGGCAGCTTCGACAGCAGCCGCAGCGTGCGCCGGTAGGAGCCCACCGTGTCATGGGCCGCCGCCCGGCAGATGTCCTCGTCCGCTCCCGCCTCCCGCCCGGCCAGCACCAGCGAGGCGGCGAGCCGCTTCACATCCCACTCCCACGGGCCGTGGATGGTCTCGTCGAAGTCGTTGAGATCGATGACCAGGCCGCCGCGGGCGTCCCCGTACAGACCGAAGTTGGCGCCGTGGGCGTCCCCGCAGAGCTGCGCGCCGACGCCGGTCACCGGCGTGGCCGCCAGATCGTGGCCCATCAGCCCGGCCGCCCCGCGCAGAAAGGAGAAGGGGGAGGCGGCCATTCGCCCGACCCGGATCGGGATGAGCTCCGGCAGCCGCCCGGCGTTGGACCGCTCGACCGCCTCCACCGCGTCCGGCCGCCCCACGCCCCGCGGCAGCTCGCGATGGGCCGAGCGGGGCACCCGCTCCCGCAGCGCCTTCCCTTCCTGCCGGGCCGCACCGCTCCCCGGCCACTGGGCGAACCCCGGGACATGCGGCAGCCGCCGCACCGCCTCCTCGCCGCGCTCGCCGTCCGTCATCACGCGCCCCCCGTTCAACACGCGCCCCCCACTTCCCCGCCGGCACAACCACCGGCCATGTCGCAGATATCGAAGACGTCGAAGACGACGAGACCGACGACCAGACCGACGGCCAGACCGGCAACCGGCCCCGGACGCAGGCCCGAAGACTTCGACTGCCATGACCGTACAGCCCGCCGCGAAAACCCGTCACGGCCTGTGGATAACCTCGCCGACCGCCGCGAACGCCCTGCTCAGAACCCGCTCAGAAGGCGAGGGCCGGCTACCGGCACTCCTCGTCCTCGGCCATGTACCGCTCCGCCCACCGAGCCAGCTCGCTCAGCGCGGGCTCCAGCGCCCTGCCGCTCTCCGTCAGCCGGTAGGTGACCCGCAACGGCGGCCCCGCGTCGACCTCCCGCAGCGCCAGCCCCGCCGCCACCAGCTCTGTGAGCCGGTCGGTCAGCATGCGCTCGCTGATCTTCGGGATGGCCCGCCGCAGCTCGGCGAAGTACGCGGGCCGCGTCATCAGGACGGTCACGATGAGCCCGGTCCACCGCTTGCCGAGCAGTTCGAAGACGCGGGTCATCGTCCCGTCGACCTTCATGCACGTCTTCTCGTCGTGCTCCGCGCGCCCGCCGCCACCCGCCATGGAGCACAGCGTACTGCCACTTCAACCTATACTGCAGAAAAGTAAGTTCCTATGCTATTCATAGCTACGTAGAAATTTTTCGCGCTTACCGCCGGGCCGGCCACCAAGCCGCCCCGACGCCGAGCCCCGTTATCGGAAGGTCCTCATGCCCACGCTTCTGCACATCGACAGCTCCCTCTTCCCTGCCGACGCCTCCGCCTCCCGTGCCGTCACAGCCACCTTCCGCAAGGAGTGGGAGGCCCAGCACCCCGACGGCACGGTCATCTACCGCGACCTGGCCGCCGAGCCCCTGCCGCACCTGGACGGCCTCGCCGCCGCCGCGGGCTTCACCCCCGCCGAGCAGCGCACTCCGGAGCTCGAGGCCGCCTTCGCCCTGCGGGACAGCCTGGCCTCCGAGCTGGAGCGGGCCGACGCGGTTGTGATCGGCGCCCCGATGTACAACTTCACGATCCCCTCCTCCCTCAAGGCCTGGCTGGACCACGTGATCATCGCGGGCCGTACAGCGATGGCCCAGCCGTCCACCACGTCGGGCACCCCGACGATCGTCGTCGCCAGCCGTGGCGGCGGCTACGGCCCCGGCACCCCGCGCGAGAGCTTTGAATTCGTCCTCAACTACCTGGGCAAGACGCTGACCGAAATGCTCTCCCTGGACGTCGAGTTCATCGTCCCGGAGCTGACCCTGGCCCGCACCAACCCGGCCATGGCCGACCTGGTCGACCTCTCCGACGCCTCCAAGGCGCAGGCCCACGAGGAGGCGGCCGCCAAGGCCAAGACCGTCACCGCCCGCCTCGCCGCCTGACCCGTACCGGGTACCGCACCGCCACCCCACCACCCGTCGGCCCGGCCCGACCGCCCGGCGGGCCCCCAGGGCCTCCCCCGTATGCCGGCGCCGCCACGCACCGCGAGGGCTGCGACAGCGCGCAGCGGGGGAGGCCCCACTCGCGGCCGTCCTGGAGCCGGCATCGGGGTGTACGCATGCACCACCGGGCCGGTTCACCGAAACCGCCGTGACCTGCGGCACAGGGGAAGAGACACGCCAAAACCCGCGCGCCGAAACCCACCCACCCGAAATGGCGCGCCCGAAACAGCGCACCCAAACGCGAAACGGGCCCCTCCGGCGCGACTTTCGTCACACAGGAGAGACCCGCTCCGACTGGTGCGCGAGGGGGGAGTTGAACCCCCACGCCCTTTCGGGCACTGGAACCTGAATCCAGCGCGTCTGCCTATTCCGCCACCCGCGCATGGGTGCTGCCGACCGAATCACCGCCGATTTCCGAACCGAACCTTCCGGTTCAGCCGATCTATGCGGTGCGCCTTCCGACATCCAGAACATTAGCACGCCGTCCAGGGTGGATTCACACGCGTTACCGACGCCCCAGCACCCGCCCGACCGGATAGCGACCCGGTTGCGGGACACTGTCATGAAGGCACCTCTACGATCCCTGTGAGAGGTGACACTGCTCCGCAGGGCCAGGAAGGGGAACCACCCGATTTCCCGACGCGTGGATACGATCAGTAAGCAGTATGAGGACGACACTGAGCACGACTGAGGAAGGAGGTGCCCCGTGGGAGTACTGAAGCGCTTCGAGCAGCGTCTCGAGGGTCTCGTGAACGGCACCTTCGCCAAGGTGTTCAAGTCAGAGGTCCAACCCGTCGAGATCGCGGGCGCGCTCCAGCGTGAGTGTGACAACAACGCCAGCATCTGGAACCGCGACCGGACCGTCGTCCCCAACGACTTCATCGTCGAACTGAGCGCGCCCGACTACGAGCGGCTGAGCCCGTACTCGGGCCAGCTCGGCGATGAGCTCGCGGGCATGGTGCGCGACTACGCCAAGCAGCAGCGCTACACGTTCATGGGCGCCATCAAGGTCCATCTGCAGAAGGCCGACGACCTCGACACCGGCCTGTACCGCGTGCGCAGCCGCACCCTGGCGTCCAGCGAGTCCCAGGGCCCGCAGGGGGCCCGCAGCGCCCCAGCGGCGCCCCAGCAGCGCCCCAGCAGCGGCTACGGCTATCCGCCGCAGCCCTCGGGCGCACCCCCCATGCCCCCCGCCCCGCCGTCCGGCGCCCGCTCCGCGCCCCGCGCGGGCGGTCCCGGCGTCGGTGCGCAGCCGCACGGGCAGACCCGCCGGTGGATCGAGATCAACGGCACCCGCCACCAGATCTCCCGGCCCACCCTGGTCCTGGGCCGGAGCACCGACGCCGACGTACGGATCGACGACCCCGGCGTCTCGCGCAGACACTGCGAGATCCGGGTCGGATCGCCCCCGACCGTCCAGGATCTGGGGTCGACCAACGGCATCGTGGTAGACGGACAGCACACCACACGCGCTACGCTCCGCGACGGCTCGCGCATCGTCGTGGGCAGTACCACCATCGTTTACCGGCAAGCCGAAGGGTGAAGCGGGGGCAATGTCAGAGCTGACCCTCACGGTCATGCGGTTGGGTTTCCTCGCCGTACTGTGGCTGTTCGTCATCGTGGCCGTCCAGGTCATCCGTAGCGACCTGTTCGGGACCCGCGTGACGCAGCGCGGTTCGGCGCGGCGCGGCGCCCCCGACCGGCCGCAGCAGCGGCAGGCGGCGACGCCTCCGCCACAGCGCCAGCAGCCGGCCGGCCGGGGCGGCAGCCGCGGCCGCCGTGGCGCCCCCACCAAGCTGGTCGTCTCCGAGGGCACGCTCGCGGGCACCACCGTCGCCCTCCAGGGGCAGACCATCAGCCTTGGCCGGGCCCATGACTCGACCATCGTGCTGGACGACGACTACGCCTCGAGCCGGCATGCCAGGATCTACCCGGACCGCGACGGCCAGTGGATCGTCGAGGACCTCGGGTCCACCAACGGCACGTATCTCGACCGGACCCGACTCACCACACCGACACCGATTCCGCTGGGCGCGCCGATTCGTATCGGCAAGACCGTCATCGAGCTGCGGAAGTAGTACGACCATGACGACCGGAGGGTGGGCAGCGTGGTTGGCAAGGGGCTGTACCCGGAGCCGACGGGCGAGGTGCGCATGAGTCTGTCACTGCGTTTCGCCGCCGGATCGCACAAAGGCATGATCCGGGAGGGCAACGAGGACTCCGGCTATGCCGGCCCCCGGCTGCTCGCCATCGCCGACGGCATGGGCGGCCAGGCCGCCGGTGAGGTCGCCAGCTCGGAAGTGATCTCCACACTCGTCCAGCTCGACGACGACGTCCCGGGCTCGGACATCCTGACCTCCCTGGGCAGCGCCGTGCAGCGCGCCAATGACCAGCTGCGCATGATGGTCGAGGAGGACCCGCAGCTGGAGGGCATGGGCACCACGCTCACCGCCCTGCTGTGGACCGGCCAGCGGCTCGGCCTCGTCCACGTCGGCGACTCGCGCGCGTATCTGCTGCGCGACGGCGTGCTCACCCAGATCACCCAGGACCACACCTGGGTGCAGCGCCTCGTCGACGAGGGCCGGATCACCGAGGAGGAGGCGGGCACCCACCCGCAGCGCTCCCTGCTGATGCGCGCTTTGGGCAGCGGCGACCACGTCGAGCCCGACCTGTCCATCCGGGAGGTCCGGGCCGGGGACCGCTATATGATCTGCTCCGACGGCCTGTCCGGCGTGGTCAGCCACCAGACCCTCGAGGACACCCTCGCCAGCTATCAGGGCCCGCACGAGACCATTCAGGAGCTCATCCAGCTCGCGCTGCGCGGCGGCGGCCCCGACAACATCACCTGCATCGTCGCCGACGTCCTCGATGTCGACGGCAGCGACACCCTCGCCGGGCAGCTCAACGACACCCCGGTCATCGTGGGCGCGGTCGCCGAGAACCAGACCCCCCTCGGGGACGGCGGCGCAGCGCACACCCCCGCCGGACGCGCCGCGGAACTCGGGCGCAACCGCGGTGTGGCGCCGGGGGAGGCCCAGGGGGGCTTCGGCCCGCCGGGGAGCGGCGACCCGTCGCTCGGCGGTCCGCCCGAGGGCAGCTACGGGACGTACGCGGACGGCGACTTCGCCAAGAAGGGCGGCCGCAAGAAGTGGATCAAGCGGTCGCTGTACATCGCGCTGGGCCTCGCCGTGGTCGGCGGCGGCCTCTACGGCGGCTACCGCTGGACGCAGACGCAGTACTACGTGGGCACCAACGGCGACCATGTGGCGATCTACCAGGGCATCAGCCAGGACCTCGCCTGGATCAAGCTCAACAAGGTCCATGAGGACCACCGTGAGATCGAACTCAAGTACCTCCCGGTGGACCAGCGCAGCCGGGTCGAGGACACCATCGCGGTCAGCAGCCTCAACCAGGCCAAGGACAAGACCAAGGACCTGGCCACCCTCGCCAGCGCCTGCAAGAAGTCGGATGCGCAGCGCCAGGCCGAGGAGAAGCAGCAGGACCTCACCAACGGCAAGGACAAGAACAAGGACAAGGCGAGCGGTTCCTCCGGCGGCAAGGCCCAGACCGACAACGAGCTGACGACGAACGCGGGCGAGGCCACGACGCCGCCGGCGCCGGGTGGTCAGCAGCAGCAGCCGAACACGAACGACAAGGACACGAAGTCGCCGTCGTCCACGCCTTCGTCGAAGCCCTCGTCCAGCTCCACGCCCAAGCCCGGCCCCACCCTCTCCGAGGAAGAGCAGAAGTTGGTCCCACAGTGCAGCAGTGCCCAGCAGTGAAGCCGTAGGGGGCCGTTGATCCATGAGCAGCACCAGCAATACGACCACCATCAGCACGATCGGCCCGCCGAGCAGACGCAACACCGAGCTCGCGCTGCTGGTCTTCGCGGTGATCGTCCCGGTCTTCGCGTACGCCAACGCGGGCCTGGCCCTCAGCGACGAGCTGCCCTCGGGCATGCTCAGCTACGGCCTGGGCCTCGGCCTGCTCGCCGCGGTGGGCCACTTGGTGGTGCGTAAGTTCGCCCCGTACGCCGACCCGCTGCTGCTACCGATCGCCACCCTGCTCAACGGCCTCGGCCTGGTGATCATCTGGCGTCTCGACCAGTCCCGGCGACTGGCCCAGCGCGCCAAGAGCATCGACCAGATCTACTCTGCGGCGGCCCCCAATCAGCTGATCTACTCGGCGATGGCCGTGGCGCTGTTCGTGGGCGTACTGATCTTCCTCAAGGACCACCGGATCCTCCAGCGCTACACCTACATCTCCATGGTCGGCGCGCTGATCCTGCTCATCCTCCCGGTCTTCTTCCCGCCGGTCTTCGGCGCCCGGATCTGGGTCCGGGTCGGCAGCTTCTCCATCCAGCCCGCCGAGTTCGCGAAGATCATCATCGCGGTCTTCTTCTCCGGCTACCTGATGGTCAAGCGGGACGCCCTGGCCCTGGCCAGCCGCCGCTTCATGGGCCTGTACCTGCCGCGCGGCCGCGACCTGGGCCCGATCCTCGTCGTCTGGGCGATGAGCATCCTCATCCTCGTCTTCGAGACCGACCTGGGCACCTCGCTGCTGTTCTTCGGCATGTTCGTCGTCATGCTGTACGTGGCCACCGAGCGCACCAGCTGGATCGTCTTCGGTCTGCTGATGTCGGCGGTCGGCGCGGTCAGCGTCGCGTCCGTCGAACCGCACGTCAAGGTCCGTGTGATGGCGTGGCTGCACCCCTTCGCCTACTACCAGGACCCCCGCCCCAGCTGGGCCCAGACCGACCAGATCGCCCAGGCGCTGATGTCCTTCGGCTCCGGCGGCGTGTTCGGCACCGGCCTCGGCCAGGGCGCCTCCGACCTCATCGGGTTCGCCGCCAACTCCGACTTCATCCTCGCCACCGTGGGCGAGGAGCTGGGCCTGGCCGGCACCATGGCGATCCTGCTGCTGTACGGCCTGATCGTGGAGCGCGGTATGCGCACCGCCCTCGCCGCCCGCGACCCGTTCGGCAAGCTGCTGGCCATCGGCCTTTCCGCGGCCTTCGCCATCCAGGTCTTCGTCGTCGCCGGCGGTGTGATGGGCCTGATCCCGCTGACCGGTATGACCATGCCGTTCGTCGCCTACGGCGGCTCGTCCGTGCTCGCCAACTGGGCGCTCATCGCGATCCTCATCAGGATCAGCGATACCGCCCGCCGCCCGGCACCGGCCCCCGCCCCGTCCACCGACGCCGAGATGACCCAGGTGGTCCGACCGTGAACAAGCCCCTGCGCCGAATCGCGATCTTCTGCGGACTCCTCGTCTTCGCCCTGCTGCTGCGGGACAACTGGATCCAGTACGTCCAGGCCGACTCGCTCAAGAACCACAAGAACAACCACCGTGTCGACATCGCCCGCTACAGCCAGGCGCGCGGCAACATCATCGTCGAGGGCGGCGACGCCATCACGGGCTCCGTCGAGACCAACGGAATCGACTACAAGTACAAGCGCACCTACAAGAACGGCGAGATGTGGGCGCCGGTCACCGGCTACGCCTCGCAGGTCTACGGCACCAACCAGCTCGAGAACCTCGAGGACGGCATCCTCACCGGCGACGACGACCGCCTCTTCTTCAACCGGACCGTCGACATGCTCACCGGTAAGGAGAAGAAGGGCGGTGACGTCATCACCACCCTGAACCCCAAGGCACAGGAAGCCGCGTTCAAGGGCCTGGGCGACAAGAAGGGCGCCGTCGCCGCGATCGACCCGCGCACCGGCAAGATCCTCGCGCTCGCCAGCACCCCCAGCTACGACCCCTCCACCATCGCCGGGGCGAGCAAGAAGGACGGGGCCGCCTGGAAGGCGCTCGACAAGAAGCAGAACCCGGACGACCCGATGCTCAACCGGGCGCTGCGTCAGACGTACCCGCCGGGCTCCACCTTCAAGGTCGTCACGGCGGCCGCGGCGCTGGAGAACGGCCGGTACAAGGACATCGACGCCCCCACCGATTCGCCGCTGCCGTGGAAGCTGCCGCTGTCCACCCAGAACCTGAAGAACGAGGGGAACATCCCCTGCGAGAACGCCAGCCTCCGCGTCGCCCTGCGCTACTCCTGCAACACCGTCTTCGGCAAGATCGGTGACGACCTCCGGGTGGACAAGATGCGCGAGGAGGCCGAGAAGTTCGGCTTCAACAAAGAGCAGTTCACGCCCGTCCGCGCCGACGCCAGCGTCTACCCCGAGAAGATGGACCGGCCGTCCAACGCCCTGTCCGCCATCGGCCAGTTCGACAACCGCGCCACCCCGCTGCAGATGGCCATGATCGCCGCCGCGGTCGCCAACGACGGCAAGCTCATGAAGCCGTACATGGTCGACAAGCTGCGCGCCCCGAACCTGAACACCATCGAGCAGACCCAGCCCGAGCAGATGAGCACGCCGCTCTCCGAGGACAACGCCCAGAAGCTCCAGGAGATGATGGAGACGGTGGTCCAGGTCGGCACCGGAACCTCCGCCAAGATCCCCGGCGTCACGGTCGGCGGCAAGACCGGTACCGCCCAGCACGGCGTCGCCAACAGCAAGAACCCCTACGCGTGGTTCATCTCCTACGCCAAGGGCAAGGACGGCTCCTCGCCGGTCGCGGTCGCGGTCGTCATCGAGGGCTCCGACACCGTCCGCGACGACATCGCCGGCGGCAAGCTCGCCGCGCCCATCGCCAAGGAAGTGATGAAGGCGGTGCTCGCCGGAGAGAAGTGACCCCGGTCACGTCCTGGTGCCGATCCCGCACGTCGCCGTACCGGTCACGTATCAAGTAGCGACCGAGGCCGGGTCCGGCACTGCGTCCCGGGTACGGTATGCCCGAGCAGCACACCGCCGGGCCCCTACGGGTGCGGCCGGGAATGACGGAAGAGGGCTGGAGTAGCTATGGAAGAGCCGCGTCGCCTCGGCGGCCGGTATGAGCTGGGCTCTGTGCTCGGCCGCGGTGGCATGGCGGAGGTCTACCTCGCGCATGACACCCGCCTCGGCCGCACTGTCGCCGTGAAGACGCTCCGGGTGGATCTGGCCCGTGACCCGTCCTTCCAAGCCCGGTTCCGCCGAGAGGCCCAGTCGGCCGCCTCGCTCAACCACCCCGCGATCGTCGCGGTCTACGACACCGGCGAGGACTACGTCGACGGGGTCTCGATCCCGTACATCGTGATGGAGTACGTCGACGGATCCACCCTGCGGGAGCTGCTGCACTCCGGCAGAAAGCTGCTCCCCGAACGGACCCTGGAGATGACCGTCGGGATTCTCCAAGCTCTGGAGTACTCGCACCGCAACGGCATCGTCCACCGCGACATCAAGCCGGCGAACGTCATGCTCACCAGGAACGGCCAGGTCAAGGTCATGGACTTCGGCATCGCCCGGGCCATGGGCGACGCCGGTATGACCATGACGCAGACGGCCGCCGTGATCGGCACCGCCCAGTACCTCTCACCCGAGCAGGCCAAGGGCGAGACCGTCGACGCGCGCAGCGACCTCTACTCCACCGGCTGTCTGCTGTACGAGCTGCTGACCGTGCGCCCGCCGTTCATCGGCGACTCACCGGTCGCCGTCGCCTATCAGCACGTACGGGAGGAGCCGCAGCCGCCGAGCACGTTCGATCCGGAGATCACCCCGGAGATGGACGCGATCGTGCTGCGGGCCCTGGTCAAGGACCCGGACTACCGCTACCAGTCCGCCGACGAGATGCGCGCCGACATCGAGGCGGCCCTGGAGGGCCAGCCCGTCGCCGCCACCGCCGCGCTGGGCGCGGTCGGCTACGGCGGCGAGGACCAGCCCACGACCATGCTGCGGTCGCAGGACGCCGGCGCGCAGACCTCGATGCTGCCGCCGATGCGCGACGACGACGGGGGCTTCGGGTACGACGAGCGCCCCGACCGCAGGCGCGGGCCCGAGAAGAAGAGCAATCTCTCGACGATCCTGCTGGTCCTGGCCGGCATCCTGGTGCTGGTCGGAGCGATCTTCATCGGCAAGGAGATCTTCAGTGGCAACAAGAACAGCGACAACGTCGATGTGCCGCCGCTGAAGGGGCTGACCCTCTCCGAGGCCAGGCAACAGGGCGTAAACGTGGACTTCAAGGTCAAGGTGACCGGCAGCCCCATCTTCTGCGACGCGGACAAGAACACGGTCTGCGAGCAGAGCGCGAAGGGCGAGAAGGCCATCGAGCGCGGCGGCACAGTCGAGCTGACCATGTCCAAGGGCCCCAAGCCCGCCGCGAAGGTCGAAGTCCCCGACGTCATCAACATCCAGTTCGAGAGCGCCAAGGAACAGCTCGAGGCCAAGGGCTTCGAGGTCAACCAGACGACCGAGGAGTCCGACCAGACCGCGGGCAAGGTCATCGACCAGGATCCCAAGGGCGGCAAGAAGGTCGCGCCCAAGTCGACCATCACTCTGACCGTCGCCCGGGCCCAGTCGAAGGTCACCGTCCCTGACGTCACCACCAAGAAGCTCGCGGACGCCACCTCCACGCTCGAGGCCGCGGGCCTGAAGGTGCAGAGCACGGAGGTCGAGAACGCCGACGTCGAGGCGGGCACGGTCATCAGCCAGAACCCCCAGCCCAACGAGCAGGTCCTGCCCAACACGACCGTCACCCTGACCGTCGCCAAGGCCCCCGCGCAGCAGCAGAACGTCGCGGTGCCCCAGCTGCGCGGCCAGAAGCTCAAGGACGCCAAGAAGGCCCTCGTGGACGCCGGCCTCACCGTCGGCACCGTCTCCGGATCGCAGAACGAGGACTCCAGGGTGCTGTTCTCCGACCCGGCGGAGGGCCAGCAGGTGCCCAAGGGCCAGGTCGTCAACCTGACCACCTTCGACAGTGGCCAGGGCAACAACGGGGGCGGTGACGGCGGCGGCGACGGCGGCACCATCCCGTTCGGCGGCCCCTCCGGCGGGCCGTAGAACGGCCCTGGGACGCGCGCTCCGCGCGGCAGCAGTCGCCTCGGCAAGAAGCCCCGGCGCCCGGGAATCGGGCGGCCGGGGCTTCCCCGTAGTCGGGTCTGGCGGTTAACGCAGTTCCTTGGGCGGCGTACGGTCCGCGTCGACCTTCTCCGTACGCTCCAGCTCGCCCCACACGATGTAGCGGTGGCGCGAGGTATAGACCGGTGTGCACGTCGAGAGCGTGATGTAGCGGCCCGGCTTCGTCTTCCCCGACTCCTTGGGGACCGGGCTGAGCACCCGCACGTTGTACTTCGAGGTCTCGGACAGCTCCGCGTAGACCTTGTAGACGTACCAGACGTCCCGGGTCTCGAAGACGATCGCGTCGCCCTTGTCCAGCTTGTCGATGTTGTGGAACTTGGCGCCGTGCCCGTCCCGGTGCGCCGCCAGGGTGAAGTTGCCCTTCTTGTCCCACGGCATCGCCGACTTCACCGGCTTGGTGTAGTAGCCGGCGACGCCGTCGTTGAGCGTCGCCGTCGCCGTGCCCTTCTTGACCAGCACCTCACCGTTGTGCATGGCCGGCACATGCAGAAAGCCGATGCCGTCCTTGGTGTCGAGCCGGCCGGGGCCCTCCTGCTGCGACCACTGCCGGCGCACCCGGTCGCCCTGCTTCTTCGCCTCGCGGTCGGCCAGCACATTCGTCCACCACAGCGAGTAGACGACGAAGAGGGCGAGGAGTACCCCCACGGTGATCAGCAGCTCGCCCAGAATGCCGACGGCCGCGGCTATCCGCCCCCGGCGGGGGCGGCCCTGCCGCGCGGGCGCGGCGGGCAGTTCGCCCGGCCGCTCGTCTTGGTCGGTCCGTGCCACCGCGTCGTACCCCTTTTCCCGGTCGTCCCGGTCTTTCTGACTGCCCCGTCGTTCTGGCCTGCCCGGCCGTTCCGGCCTTCCCGGCCGCGCTCGCTCACTGGACCAACGCGTCCGGCTTGCCCTTGCTCCGAGGCCGCTCGTCGACCATCTTGCCCCAGACGATCATGCGGTATTTGCTGGTGAACTCGGGGGTGCAGGTCGTCAGGGTGATGTAGCGGCCGGGTTCCTTGAAGCCCGAGCCGGGCGGCACCGGACCGATCACTCCTGTGTTCGAGGGCTGGGTCTGCGGCAGGATGCTGGTCATCTCGTAGGTGAAGAACGCGTTCTGCGTCTCCACGACGATCTTGTCGCCGGGCTTGAGGTTATTGATGTACCGGAACGGCTCACCGTGGGTGTTGCGGTGCCCGGCCAGCGCGAAGTTGCCCTTCTTGTCCCACGGCATCGCGGTCTTCAGCTTGCCGCTGCCGTAGTGGCCGACCATGCCGTGGTCGAGGACCTTCTGCTTGCTGATCCCTTCGGCGATCGGGGCCTTGACGTCCAGCTTGGGGATGTAGAGGAGAGCGAAGCCCTCGCCGGGCGAGAACGTACCGGGATCGCGGTTCGCCCCACCCTCCCGATCCCACTTCTTCTGAAGGCTGTTGGCGGCGTCGTTCGCCTGCCGATGGGCCAGGATGTTGGTGTACCACAGCTGGTAGGTCACGAAGAGCAGCATCAGCACGCCGACCGTGATGAACAGCTCACCGACGACACGGCTCGCGATGACGGCCGGGCTGTCCTTGCGCGCCCGGGCGGCGCGCTTGGCCTCCATACGGGTGCGGGGCTTCGCCGTCTGCGGCCCGCTTCCGGCCGGGGTGGCGGTGGCGGTGCCCGTATCGTCGCCCGCGCCCTCCGCCCCGCCGCGCGCGCGGGCTCCCCGTCTGCCGCCGCCGCGCTTGGCCGCCGCCTGAGCGGCGCGCCTGCGGGCGGCCCGGCCCCCGGGCGGCGGCTCCTGCGTGCCGTCCGCGGCATCCGCCTCGGCGGGGTCGGCCCCGATCTGCCGCAGCAGCACCGTCTCGTCGTCACCCGGAGGGGGAGCGGCGGCCTTGGGCCCGTCGGCCGTCCCCGGCCGGACCGCGCGCAGCGCCACGGTCTCGTCGTCACGCGCCGCCCGTCGCCTGCCTGGCGCCTGCCTGCCTGGCGCCTGCCCGCCTGGCGCCTGCCCGCCTGGCGTTTGCCCGGTCGGCGCCTGCCCGGTCGGCGCCTGTGCCGGAGCCCTCGCCTCGGACACCCGCGGCAGTACGGCCGTCGCGTCGACGTCGGCGGGTGTGGCGGGCCCGGCAGGTGCCACGGGTGCGGGGCGGCGATGGCGGGCCCTGGACGGGCCTCCAGGGGGCCGCTCGGCGGCCGGGTCGGGTCCAGGCACGGACGGCGCCGCCCGACCCGCCACAGGCCCGACAGCGGGCGTTCTGGCGGACCCTGGCAGTGGTTCGGCCATGGGCCCAGTCATGGGCCCGGTAGTACGGCCCGTCATGGGCCCCGTCGAAGGCCCCGCAGCAGGACCGGCGGCAGGCCCGGCGGTGGGCCTCGTAGCGGGCCCGGTGGCGGGCCCCGCACCGGGCCCGGTCACGGTCCCCGGTACGAGTCCGGGCGAGGATCTGGGCAGCGGATCGGTCAGAGGGTCGTCCAGCCGCTCCACCGCCGCCGCGAACGCGTCCGTGCCCCCGTAGGCGTCGGGCGGCTCATTCGGCTCGGACGGCGCGTATGGGTCGGGCTCCTGGGCGCCTTGGGGCGCGCCCTCGCGCTCGGGGCGCAGTGCGGTCACTCGCCGGCCTTACCGCCGACCGCCCCCACCACGGGGGCCAGGCCCGCCGACCGTCCCACCGCCCCCGTGTCGCCGCACTCCTCGAGCCAGTTGGCGAGCATCCGGTGCCCCCACTCGGTGAGCACCGACTCGGGATGGAACTGCACGCCCTCCACGGGCAGCCGACGGTGGCGCAGCCCCATCGCGATGCCCGTCTCCGTCCAGGCCGTGATCTCCAACTCGTCCGGGACGGTGTCCCGTTCGACGGCCAGCGAGTGGTAGCGGGTGGCGGTGAAGGGCGACGGAAGGCCCTTGAAGACGCCGGTGCCCTCGTGCGTCACGCGCGAGGTCTTGCCGTGCAGCAGCTCGGGGGCGCGCCCGACGACCCCGCCGTACGCGACGGCCATGGACTGCATCCCCAGGCAGACACCGAAGACCGGCACGCCGGTGCGCGCGCAGTGCCGCACCATGTCGACGCAGACGCCCGCCTCCTCGGGGGTGCCGGGGCCCGGGGACAGCAGGACGCCGTCGAAGCCGTCCTGGGCGTGGCCGAGGGCCACCTCGTCGTTGCGCAGCACCTCGCACTCGGCGCCGAGTTGGTAGAGGTACTGGACCAGGTTGAAGACGAAGCTGTCGTAGTTGTCGACGACCAGGATGCGCGCGCTCACCGGGGGCCCGCCATTCCCTCGTTGACCGTCACATCGCCGAACGGCAGCAGGGGCTCCGCCCACGGGAAGACGTACTGGAAGAGCACGAAGACGATCGCCAGCACCAGTACGAGCGAAATCAGCGCCCGCACCCATGCGTTGCCCGGCAGATGCCGCCAGATCCAGCCGTACATGCCATCCCTACTCACGACGAAGAAGTCGACTGCAGCACCAGAGTAAGGGGCCGGGCCCGGGGCCGGTGGGTCAGCTGAGCAAAGCTTCCGGCTTGCCTTCGGTCACTGGACGGGTGGCGTCCAGATGTGCCCAGGCGATCAGCCGATGGCTGTGCCCCCACTCCGGCTCACAGGTCGTGAGGGTCAGATAGCGGCCCGGCCCCCGGAACCCGGACGCGCGCGGCACCGGGTCGATGACGCCGACGTCGGTGGGCAGCGTGCGGTAGGGCCGCTTGTCGATGCGGTACGTGTACCAGGTCGTACCGTCGCTGAGCACTACGGCGTCGCCGGGGCGCAGCCGGGGGAAGTCCTTGAACGGGTCGCCGTAGGTGCGGCGGTGCCCGGCGACGGCGAAATTGCCCCGGGCGCCGAGCCGGGCGGTGCGGCTGTAGTGACCGAGCCCCTTCTTCAGGGTGTCGGTCCCGGTGCCCTGAAGGACCGGCTTGGCCCAGTCGGCGCCGAAGCGGGGGATGTACATGATGGCGAATGACGCGCCGTCCCGGTACGGCTCCGGCTCTGGGCGGCGGGCTGCCGGGGGCTCTGTCGCCTCGGCGCCCGCGACCGGTCCGGTCGCCCATCGGTCCTGGAGCCGGTCGATCTCCCCGTCCATCGCGCGGTCGGCGAGGACGCCGGTCCAGTACAGGACGTAGACGACAAAGAGGACGATCAGGGTGCCCACGGTGAGGCAGATCTCACTGAGCGTCCTGACGATCAGTCGCACCCTCATCGACCGCACACCTGTCCATGTTCAGCGCGCCTGTCGCGTTCCCGCGATGTCGCGTTTCACCGGGGCTGGGCGTAGTGCAGGTCCACTGTGCCGGAGTAGCCGGGAAGAGTCACCCTGTCGTGCTGGGCGACTTTCCAGCCGAGCCCGTACGCCTCGACATAGCTGCGGTAGTTCTCGATCGCGGGGGAGGCGGCCAGCGCGGCGCGCAGCTTGCCCCGGTCGCCGACGGCGGTGATGGTGTACGGCGGGGAGTAGACCCGGCCCTGGAGGATCAGGGTGTTGCCGACGCAGCGCACCGCGCTGGTCGAGATCAGCCGCTGGTCCATGACCTTGATCCCCCGCGCCCCGCCCTGCCACAGCGCGTTGACCACGGCTTGCAGGTCCTGCTGGTGGATGACCAGGTCGTTGGGTTGCGGCTCGGGCACTCCAGGGATCTTCGCCGTCGCGTTCGGCGGGGCGTCGGTGAGGGTGACGGAGAGCCCGGTTCCAGTGAGCTTCTGGGTGCCCGCGTCCCGCTCCAGCGCGGCGAGCCTGCGGCGCTCGGCGTCCGTGGCGCCGTTGTCGCGGCGGGCGAGGGCGTCGACCCGCGAGCGCAGCTGGGCGGCGCTGTCGTCGAGCCCGGCGTTCTTGCGGCTGCGCTCCTGGATGAGGTCGGACAGCCTCAGCATCGACTCGTCGCTGCGGAGATTGGTGCCCTTCGCGGTGTCGAAGCTGGTCCAGAAGATCAGTCCGGCGAGCGCGAAAACCGCGGCGGTCAGCAGCCGGACGGGGCGGAAGGCGGGGCGGCGGGGGCCCGGGTTGGGGGTGCCGGCGGAATTGCTCAACGTACCCTTACTCCTTACGACGCCGCGGAAGGACTACGCTAACGGACGCCCCGAGTGAAGGGTCTGGTCCCCCGTCCCAGCCCCAACCCGGTGCCGTCCGTATCAATACCGCGCGGTCACGCAGCGCATCGACAGGAGAGTTCCTCGTGCCGAAGTCACGGATCCGCAAGAAGGACGACTTCACGCCGCCGCCGGCGAAGCAGGCCACTAACATCAGCCTGCACAGCGGCCGCCGGTGGGTGGCCCCGCTGATGCTGGCGATGTTCCTCATCGGCCTCGCCTGGATCGTGATGTTCTACGTGACGACCGGGGATATGCCCGTCGACTCCCTGGGCAACTGGAACATCGTGGTCGGCTTCGGCTTCATCGCCGCCGGGTTCGTGGTCTCCACTCAGTGGAAGTAGGATCGTCCCTCCGATCCTCCGCACCCCGGTCGTCCACAGAGTTATCCACAGCCGGGGAAAACTCAGAAGATCTGTGGATAACTTCCGCCGCATTGACGCCGGTGTGATCGGCCGAACACATCCGTTCGACCGTTCACACCTGCCTCTGCCTGGGGAAACGCAGATGAGCACGGACCCGCACTGATGTTCTCCACAGCTTGCACAAGATCAGGCGCTTGCTGTGGACAACTGTGCTGTGGATATCCCCGATACGGCCGGGGCCGCGGCAGCGGCGCTTGCGTACGGCCGGTTGCGCACGGCCGGTGCCAGCCGGTCAGCCGGTGAGCTGAACCGTCCGCAGCCACACCACCGCGACGATCGCGAGTAGCATCAGCGCGCAGGTGAGCCGCTGCACCAGCGCGCGCTTCTCGCGGGGCGCGTGCACCATCCCGTACGCCACCACCGTGCCCACGACCAGGCCGCCGACATGGGCCTGCCAGGCAATACCGGACCAGGCGAATGTGAAGATCAGGTTGAGCACGAGCAGCGCGATGACCGGCCGCATATCGTAGTTGAGGCGGCGCATCAGGACCGCCGTCGCGCCGAGCAGGCCGAAGATCGCCCCGGAGGCGCCGAGCGAGGGCTGGTTCTGCGCGGCGAGCAGATACGACAGCGCGCTGCCGCCCAGCCCGGCCAGCAGATACACCGCGAGATAGCGCGCCCGGCCCAGCGCCGCCTCCAGCGGTCCGCCGAGCCACCACAGCGAAAGCATGTTGAAGGCGATGTGATACGCCTGCTGGTGCAGGAACATCGCGGTGACCAGCCGATACCACTGGCCCTCGGCGACCCCCACAAGATCGGCCGCGGTGGGGTCGTACGCCCGGCCCACCAGGTCCAGCGCGTTCACAAACCGGTCGCCGATCGCGAGCGCCACGAACCACACGGCGAGATTGAGGCCGATGAGGATCTTGGTCACCAGCCGCGGGTCCGCGGTGAGCGCGCCGCCCGCTATCGTGCGCGGCCGGTCGTCCCGCACCGGGTGCCCCGCCGGGACATGCCCGCCGGAGGAGCCCTGCCCACCACCGCGCACGCACTCCGGGCACTGGAAGCCCACCGAGGCGCTGATCATGCACTCCGGGCAGATCGGCCGCTCGCAGCGGACACAGCTTATGCCGGTCTCCCGCTGCGGATGCCGATAGCAGCAGACCGCCTGGTCCTCCATCGTCTCCCCTTGCCCTGCACTCCATGCTCGCACCGGGCCCACGTGCCCGCCTGCCTGCCGTCAAGACGGACAGGCGGGGCGCGGAGTTCCCGCCGCCGGTCCGGCGAGGCCCGGCACGGGCCCGCCACGCGGCGGCAGCCGGCTGTATCGACATGCGGCTCCGCCGCGTGGCGATGACGGCCTCGAGGTCAGCCCTCGAATTCAGCCCTCGCGGGTCTCCACGACGACCGACTCGATGACGACGTCATTGAGCGGGCGGTCGGTGCGCGGGTTGGTCGAGGTGCCCACGATCGCGTCGATGACCTTCTTGCTCGCCTCGTCGACGACCTCGCCGAAGATGGTGTGCTTACCGGTCAGCCACGCGGTCGGCGCCACGGTGATGAAGAACTGCGAGCCGTTGGTGCCCGGGCCGGCGTTGGCCATCGCCAGCAGGTACGGCTTGTTGAACGCCAGGTCCGGGTGGAACTCGTCGCCGAACTCGTAGCCGGGGCCACCGGTGCCGTTGCCCAGCGGGTCACCGCCCTGGATCATGAAGCCGCTGATCACGCGGTGGAAGACGGTGCCGTCGTACAGCTTCTCCTTGGCCCGCTTGCCCGTCGCCGGGTGGGTCCACTCACGGGTGCCCTCGGCGAGCTCCACGAAGTTCTTGACCGTCTTGGGGGCGTGGTTCGGCAGCAGCCGGACCTCGATGTCGCCATTGTTCGTCTTCAGGGTGGCGTAGAGCTGCTCAGCCACGATCTACCTTCCATAGTTTTCATTGCGGTCCCTTGATCCTCGCACGGACGCCGCGACGACGCGTACCCACGAAGCGGCGCGCGGCACACACGATTCATGCCGGCCCGGACGGGAACCCGTACGTGCCCCGGATGCCCGGCCGCGCGTGCCCGGCATCCTGCACACAGGGATGATCGTCATAAATAGGCATGATCTTCCATGAAATGGAAAGGGGAGGATCCCGTGACCCGCATGGAGAGCGTGCGAGCCGCGACCGGCACCGCCAAGGGCAGCGTCCTGCACGCGGCGGAGGTGGTGGCGCCCTACGCCGGTACGGCCAAGGACGCCGCCACGCGCTACGCGCACACGGCTCGCGTACAGCTGGGGCCGAAGGTCTCGCACGCCGCGCACCAAGCCCGCTACACCGCAGGCAGCCAGTACCACGTGCATATCGCGCCGCGGCTGACCCAGGCCCGCGGCACCCTGCCGCGCGGGGTCGACGACGCCGCCACCCGGGCCGCCGCCCGCACCCGCAAGGCGGCGCGCCAGGCCGCCCGGTACACCGCGCCGCGCGTCCAGCACGCGGTGGCCGAGGCGCGCGCCACCGCCGGGCCGGTATGCGAGGAGGCCGTCACCCGCAGCGCCGCGGCCCTCGCCGCCCTGCGTGACCATGTGACCGCGGCCGACATCCACAAGCTCGCCAGGCGCCGCCGCAGGAGGGACCGCACCGGCCGCATCGCCAAGCGCACCGCCTTCGTCGGCCTCGTGGGCGCGGGGATCTTCACCGCGTGGAAGTGGTGGGACAGGCAGGCCAACCCCGACTGGCTGGTCGAGCCCCCGGCGGCGACCGAGCTGAGCGGGCGCGAGCCGCTGACGTCGGTGGACGGCAGCGACCAGTCCGCACTCGACCCGGAGGCGCAGAGCAAGCAGGCGAACGAGAACGATCGCTGAGCCCGGGCCGGGCGCCGGGCAGGCGTCGGGGTGCCGGGCAGGCGTCGGTGCGGACCGGCCGGCAGGCCCGGCAGCACACCCGGAAGGGCGGGAGACCACGGCGTCCCCGCCCTTCGCCATTCCCCTCCCGCTGCCTCCCCCGGCCGGTCAGCGGGCGGCGACGCGCTCGCTGTACCGGCGCCGCTCCAGGAAGATCTCCGTGAAGACGGAGACCTTGGCGCGCAGCGCCCAGGGATCGAACGGCTTGGCGATGTAGTCCACCGCACCGGCCGCGTATCCCCGGGAGGAGTGCTCCGGGTCGGCGCCCATCGCGGTCATGAAGATGATCGGGATGTCCCGGTTGCGGGGCCGCCGCTGGATATGGGCCGCGGTCTCATAGCCGTCCATCTCCGGCATCTGCACGTCCAGCAGGATCACCGCGAAGTCATCGTGATCGAGCAGGGCCTTGAGAGCCTCCTGCCCCGAGGACGCGGTCACCAGCTCCTGGTCCAGCTTGGCCAGCACGGCTGCCATGGCCAGCAGGTTGTTGTGCTGGTCGTCGACCACGAGGATCTTGGGACGAGGCCCCGGGCAGGGCTTGGACATCACGGGCTCCGCAGGGGCGTCGGACACCCCGTCCGGCGCCGGGGCCGCGGCGGGGCGCTGGGACTCCACCATGGCCAGCTGCCGCTCCAGCATCTGGCAGCGGTCCTCCGCCAGTAACCCGCGCAGCCGCACATCCTCCAGCTCCTCGGTGAGGCGCTTCACCTCGCGCTGGAGCATGTCCCGCTCCTTGATCAGCTCCGCCTGGTCGGGAAGACCCAGCTCCAGCGTGTCCGCCCGGGTGCGCTCCATCGCCCACGCCGCCTCCAGCTGGTTCAGCCGCACCTCGAGATCGGCGATCCGGTGCTGCCGGTCGAGCAGCGCCTCCCCCAGCACGTCCTCCGTCACGCTCGACGTCCTGGCCTCCCGGTCGGCGTCCGCGAGCTGGTGCTGGAGGATCTCCATGGCGTGACCGGGCGATCCGCTCGTATGCACCGCGGCCCGGTGCAGCTCCCGCACCAGCTCGATCGCGGCCGGGGTCGCCGCGGTGCCCCGCCGCTCGGCGAGATCGGTGAACAGGTCCTGCACGAACTCCCACGGCGGGATGCGCGTCCCGCTCAGATAGCGCGAGAGCGTGCCCGGATCGCGATACCTGCGCGCGGCATATCTGCGCACCGAGACTTCCAGCCCTTTGAACAGGTCCCGCAGCGCCAAGGCGAAATCCCGGCATTCCTGGCTCAGACCCTCACCCAAGGGCCGCAGCTCACGCATCTTGTCTCCCCGCACGGCGGATCGCGCCGACCAGACGACTCCCGGACCACATGCCCGAGTTGAGGCCAGCGTGAGGCATTCCGGAGGTGTTGCACGCGACAACGGCGAGAGCGGCAACACCGGGCAACATGGGGGAGGACAATGCCCCGGAACGGCGCTGCGGGCCCGCGCGGACCGACCGCGCCAAGGGACCCACGGGACTTGGGCAGCAAGAAAAACCGGCCAGGGCACGCTTCTGGTGTCCTGGCCGGTGACGAAAGTGGAGCCTAGGAGAGTCGAACTCCTGACATCCGCCATGCAAAGACGGCGCTCTACCAACTGAGCTAAGGCCCCGTCGCCGATCAGGATACCTGGTTGTGGCCCCCTTTCCCGACCGGGTATCGCTCGCGCGTACCGCCCTCCGTAGGATGCCACGCAAGATTCGCTGCAGCGAAGCGAAGGGGAGAGCGAATGGACGCAGCACAGCAGGATGCCACCGCCCGCGCACGGGAGCTGCAGCGCAGCTGGTACGGGGAGCCGCTGGGGGCGCTCTTCCGCCGTCTCATCGACGACCTCGGCCTCAACCAGGCCCGCCTTGCCGCCGTCCTCGGCCTGTCCGCGCCCATGCTCTCGCAGCTGATGAGCGGCCAGCGAGCCAAGATCGGCAACCCGGCCGTCGTCCAGCGGGTACAGGCCCTGCAGGAGCTGTCGAGCCAGGCGGCGGACGGCCGGGTCAGCGCCGCCGAGGCCGCCGAGCGCATGGAGGAGATCAAGAAGTCCGCGGGGGGCTCCGTGCTGAACACCACACAGACCACGGCGAGCACCGGCGCCCCCACCGTGCGGCGCGTGGTCCGCGAGATCCAGTCGCTGCTGCGCTCGGTATCCGCCGCGGGCGACATCATCGACGCCGCCGACACCCTCGCCCCCACCCACCCGGAGCTGGCAGAGTTCCTCCGGGTGTACGGCGCCGGGCGGACCGCCGAGGCGGTCGCCCACTACGAGGCGCACCAGAACTGATGGGCTGACGGACTGCTGACGAGCCGATGAGTGGGCGGGGGCCGCGCGATGGGTGAAGTCTTCGCGGGCCGGTACGAGCTGGTCGACCCGATCGGGCGCGGTGGCGTGGGCGCCGTATGGCGCGTCTGGGACCACCGGCGCCGCCGCTACGTCGCGGCGAAGGTGCTGCAGCAGCGCGATGCGCACACCCTGCTGCGGTTCGTACGGGAACAGGCGCTGCGCATCGACCACCCCTATGTGCTGGCACCGGCCAGCTGGGCGGCGGACGACGACAAGGTGCTGTTCACCATGGACCTGGTGGGCGGCGGCTCGTTCGCCCATCTCATCGGCGACTACGGCCCGCTGCCGCCGCGCTATGTGTGCACGCTGCTCGACCAGTTGCTCTCCGGCCTGGCGGCGGTGCACGCGGAAGGCGTGGTGCACCGCGACATCAAACCCGCGAACATCCTGCTGGAGGCCACCGGGACCGGCCGGCCGCATGTGCGGCTGTCCGACTTCGGCATCGCGCTGACGAAGGGGGAACCCCGGCTCACCGAGGCCAACTACGTGATGGGGACGCCCGGTTACTTCGCGCCCGAGCAGATGATGGGCGAGGAGCCGGACTTCCCCGCCGACCTCTTCGCGGTCGGGCTGGTGGCGCTGTATCTGCTCAGCGGGCACAAACCGGACGCGGACGCCCTGATCAAGCTGTTCGAGCAGGGTGTGCCGAACGCGCCCACGGGGGTGCCCGAGCCGCTGTGGCAGGTGATCGCGAATCTGCTGCAGCCCGACCCCGACGACCGGTTCCGCACGGCCACAGGGGCGCGCAAGGCGCTTCTCGCGGCCACCGAGATGCTGCCCGAGCCCGGCATCGACGACGAGGTGATCGAGGTCTTCGACCATCTCGGGCCGCTCCCCGAGGGGTTCGGGTCCGAGGGTCCCTTCCGGACGATCCAACGGGCGGGCGCGGACACCGAGGCCGACACTGACACCAGCACTAACACCGGCACCAGCACCAGCACGGCCCATGCACACAGCGGCCCGACACCCCAGCCACCGGGCTCCCAGGGGCCCAGCACGCCACCGCCGTCCGAGCCGTCCCTGCCACAACCATCCGAATCGTCCGTTTCGCAGCCGTCGGTCTCGCAGCCGTCCGTTTCGCAGCCGTCGATGTCGGACACCGGCAGCTTCCAACTGCCGCCGCCCCAGCCTCAGACGCCGCACACCGGGATACCGCAGCACCCGGCCCCACAACCGCCCTCGGCCCCCCAGCCGCCCACCGGACAGCCGCACACCGGCCAGAACCCGAGCAGGCAGAACCCGAGCGGCCAGCACCCCAGCGGGCAGTTCCCGACCGGGCAGCCCCAAACCCCGTACCCCCCGCACGCCCCCCACACGCCGCACTCCGGCCTTCCGCAGCCGCCGGCCGCCCAGCCGGCGCCCGCACAGCCCACGACGCCTCCGCGGCCCGTACGGCCCGCACAGCCGCCGCAGGCCACGCCCGATCCGCGACAACAGCCAGGCCCCCCGCCCGCGCATACGCATACGCCTACCCCCACTCCGGCCACGGCTTCCGCCCCGGCGGCCCAGCACGATTTCCCTCCTACTCGTCCATACACCGCTCCGCAGCCGCAGGTTCCCCCCACCGCCCGACGCCGCCCCGGACCGTCCCGGAAGACGACGATCGCGATCCTGATCGCCGCGGTCGTGTGCTTCGCGGTCGGCACATGGGCGTTACTGACCGCGGGCTGACCCGACGGCCATGGGCCGTGGCCACCCACCAGGCGGGCGCCACCCGCCAAGCAGCCGTCACCTACCAGGCAGGCGGCGGCCCGTACCGCCGGTGCCTGCCCGGCCCGGATGCCGGGGCCGCGGCGGCCGGGGCACGGCGCCGGGCCGCCAGCGTCCACCCCCCGAGCCCGAACAGCAGCAGCGCGCCGACGGCGTAGCTCACATAGCCCACCAGCCGCAGCCGGCCCTTGTCCGTGTCGTCGACCACCGCGGCCCCGGCATCGTCCCCGGTCGACGGCCCCCGGGCGGCCCCCCGGCGATCGGCGTCCGTGAGACCGAAGCCCGCCCGGACCGCGTCCCCGTCGTACGTCGGCCCGGCCTTCGCGGTGCCCGAGATCCGCACCCGCAGGGTGAGCGGCACCGTGTCCTTGAAGAACCGCGTGACGTCCGGATTCACCGTGACCGCCAGGTAGTACCACCCGGCGAAGCTCATCTTGCGCACGGAGTAGTCGGCCCGCGCCGAGCGGTTGCCGTACGCCACGGGGACGGTGTCCGCCTCCACCTGCGCCTTCTGGCCCTCGTAGGCCTCGAAGGAGCTCTTCTTCGTCAGGCCGCGCGCCGGGTTGAAGACCCGAAGCCCCAGCGCGTCGTTGACCCCGGCCGTCTCTCCTGTCTTCGCGGCGGACAATTCGGCGGTGGCGTCGAGCCGCTGTCCCCAGTCGATCGGCACCCGGTAGAAGTGGGTCTCGCCCGGCCTGATCTGATCCGCCCACACCCCTGTGGACAACGGGCGCGCGTCGTTGAACCCCGTGCCGCCCTGCCGCCCCCGCGCCTTGCCCTCGGGCAGCTCGGGCGGGGTGGCGCGCCAACTGCTCTCCGGGGCCTGCCCGGTGTCCCCGCCCTTCACCGGCGGCTCCACCATCAGCCTGAGCTCCAGCGGCCAGCTGTCGGGGTCCTGGGAGCCGGCTCCGCGCTCCACGGTGACGACGTACCGGCCCGCCTTCCGGCAGGAGGCCACCGAGCCCGACGCGGCCTGGCGTGCCGCGTAGTCGGCGAGCGGATAGGCCACGCCGTTCGCCTCGATCTTCCGGTCGGAGCTGTCGCAGGTGGTGCCGTCGGGGCTCTCCAACGTCACTTTGACCCGATCCTGGTACGAGACGACGCCCGCCCCCGGCCGGGGCGCCGCGACCGCCGAGACATACGCACCGGACGTGGTGTCCAGCCGGACGCTGTAGTACCGCTTCTGGCCCGCCGCGATGCTGTCGACGTAGCCGAGCCCCGGCTTCAGCAGCGGGGCGCCCTCGGCGGCGTCAGCGCCGTGGATCAAGGTCCCCTCGGTCCGGTACGGCCGCGCCCCGGCGGCCCCGTCCGCGGGCGCGGCCCAGGCCTGGCCGGGCAGTCCTGGCGCCGTGGCCACCGCGCACAGCGCGGCCACCGCGGCGAGGCCGGTCCTGACCTTGCTGCGGTCATCCATCGCGGGTCACTCCTCGTCGTACCGGCCGCACAGCCCGTTCAACTTTGCTTATGCAAGCATTTCATTTGCAAGAGTGAACAAAGAAGACGGTTGCCGCGAGGAGTCCCGCGACAGCCGCCAGTAAAGCCGACAGGGCCCCGACCGCTCCAGCGGTCGGGGCCCTGCACAGAGCTGTTGGTCTCACACACCCGAACCTGCGGGCACGGAGTCGGTCGCCTCCGTCCACAGATCCTGCTCGGCGCGATCCGCCTGGATCTGGCGGTACACGAGGAGCCCGCCGATGGCGGCCAGTGCGACCAGGAGAAGCTTCTTCACCGCGCTACCTCGTCTCTTTCCTTGACGTAGGGGACCTCTGGCGCCCGATGATACACACCGGCCGATACCGTTCGGTGACCTATGCCCGGCATTGGCCGGCCGACAGCCGTTCATCAACTGTCCGGGCGCCGTTACGGAATCAGCCCGGACGAAGAGAAGATCTCCGTCCGGGCTGATCGCACCGGTGGGGCTAACAGGACTTGAACCTGTGGCCTCTTCCTTATCAGGGAAGCGCTCTAACCGTCTGAGCTATAGCCCCGCGCTGCACCGAAAGATTAGCGCACGACCAGCCCTGTCCCAAAATCGGTTACAGGCGGCCGCTACTCGTCCTCGGCCAGCGTGAGCTCCACACCGCCGACGAAGCCCGCCGACAGGTTGTAGATGAAGGCCCCCAGGGTGGCCAGGGCCGTGGCCAGCACCACATTGATCGCTGCGATGACCCCGGTGAAGGCCAGTACTCGCGGCAGCGACAGGAAGGACTCCAGGTCGAAGCCGGTGCCCTTCTTCGACTCCGTGGCCTCGCTGATCGTCCCGCCCACGGCGCTGAAGACGCCCATCCCGTCCATGACCATCCACAGCACCGCCGCGGCGACCACGGTACAGATGCCCAGCGCGATCGCGAGCAGGAAGCTGACCTTCATCACCGACCACGGGTCCGCCCTGGCGACCCGCAGCCGCGCCTTGCGCGTACGCGGGGCCGAGCGGGCACCCGACTCGGTGCGCGGCCGGCGCACCGCGGTCTGCTGGTGCCCCGAGGCGCCCCTGGCGGCCCCGCCGGTGCTCGGCGGGGTGCTCGGCGGGGCATACGCCTGCGGCGGGTGGTACGGCTGCGCGGGCTGTGGCTGGCCCGGCCGCTCACCGGGCAGCGGGCTGCCCGGGTAGCTCTCGTACGGCGGCTGCGGCTGCCTGATGTCCGTCACGGTACCCCCATGGGAGTCGGTGGAGGGGCCACGGGCGCCTGCCGAAGCGGGTGATCCACTCCCGGCCGGTGCGGCGCCCGGCACCGGCCCATGGCCGGTGTCCGTTCCGCCGCCGCCCGCCGCGGGACCCGTGGCTCCACTCACGACCTACTCCTCGGTCTCGTCGGCCGGGGGCGGTGTGCCCTCGGCCGCCTCGGACGCGGCCCCCTCGGCTGCTTCGCTCACGGTCTCGGACTCGTCCTCGACCTCTTCAGCCTCACGACCGGCCTCGGCGTTCCGGGCGATACCGACGACGGCATCGCGCTTGCCCAGGTTGATCAGTTGGACGCCCATGGTGTCACGGCCCGTCTCCCTGACCTCGTTCACACGGGTACGGATTACGCCACCGCTGAGCGTGATGGCAAGGATCTCATCACTTTCCTCGACCACCAGAGCCCCGACGAGAGAACCGCGGTCCTCCACGATCTTGGCGGCCTTGATACCGAGGCCGCCACGGCCCTGGACACGGTACTCGTCGACATTCGTCCGCTTCGCGTACCCACCGTCGGTGGCGGTGAACACGAACGTACCGGGCCGGACGACATTCATCGACAAGAGCTCGTCGCCCTCGCGGAAGCTCATGCCCTTGACGCCGGAAGTCGCCCGTCCCATCGGCCGCATCGAATCATCCGTGGCCGTGAACCTGATCGACTGTGCCTTCTTGCTGATCAGCAGCAGATCGTCCTCGGCCGAAACCAGCTCGGCACCGATCAGCTCGTCCTCCCGGCCGTCCTCCGTCTCCCGGAGGTTGATGGCGATCACACCACCCGACCGCGGGGAGTCGTAGTCCTTGAGCGGGGTCTTCTTCACCAGCCCCGACTTCGTCGCCAGCACCAGATACGGCGCCGCCTCGTAGTCGCGGATCGCCAGGATCTGCGCGATCTGCTCGTCCGGCTGGAACGCCAGCAGGTTGGCGACGTGCTGGCCGCGCGCCTCCCGGCCCGCGTCCGGCAGCTCGTACGCCTTCGCCCGGTAGACCCGGCCCTTGTTGGTGAAGAACAGCAGCCAGTGGTGGGTGGTCGAGACGAAGAAGTGGTCGACGATGTCGTCCTGCTTGAGCTTGGTGCCGCGCACGCCCTTACCGCCGCGCTTCTGCGAGCGGTAGTCCTCGGTCTTCGTACGCTTCACATAGCCGCCGCGGGAGATCGTGACGACGATGTCCTCCTCAGCGATCAGGTCCTCGATGGACATGTCACCGTCGAAGGGGATCAGCTTGGTGCGCCGGTCGTCGCCGAACTTCTCGACGATCGCGGTCAGCTCCTCGCTGATGATCTGCCGCTGCCGCTCGGGCGAGGCCAGGATCGCGTTGTACTCATTGATCTTGGCCTGCAGCTCGTCGTGCTCCTGGATGATCTTCTGACGCTCCAGGGCGGCGAGCCGCCGCAGCTGCATCTCCAGGATCGCGTTGGCCTGGATCTCGTCGATCGTCAGCAGGTCGATCAGGCCCGCGCGCGCGATCTCCACCGTGTCACTGCGCCGGATCAGCGCGATGACCTCGTCGATCGCGTCCAGCGCCTTGAGCAGACCGCGCAGGATGTGGGCCCGCTCCTCGGCCTTGCGCAGCCTGAAGCGCGTCCGGCGGACGACGACCTCGATCTGGTGGGTGACCCAGTTGCGGATGAAGGCGTCCAGCGAGAGGGTGCGCGGCACCCCGTCGACCAGCGCCAGCATGTTCGCGCCGAAGTTGGTCTGCAGATCGGTGTGCTTGTAGAGGTTGTTGAGCACGACCTTGGCGACCGCGTCCCGCTTCAACACGATGACCAGGCGCTGACCGGTCCGCGAGGACGTCTCGTCGCGGACGTCCGCGATGCCGCCGATCCTGGCTTCCTTCACCAGGTCGGCGATCTTCTGCGCCAGATTGTCCGGGTTGACCTGGTACGGCAGCTCGGTGACCACCAGGCACTGACGGCCCTGGATCTCCTCGACCTCGACGACCGCGCGCATCGTGATGGAGCCGCGGCCGGTGCGGTGCGCCTCCTCGATGCCCTTGCGGCCGACGACCAGGGCGCCGGTGGGGAAGTCCGGGCCCTTGATCCGGTCGACCAGGGCGTCGAGCAGCTCCTCCGGGGTGGCCTCCGGGTTGGCCAGGAACCACTGGGCGCCCTCGGCCACCTCGCGGAGGTTGTGCGGCGGGATGTTGGTGGCCATGCCGACCGCGATCCCCGCCGAGCCGTTGATCAGCAGGTTCGGGAAGCGGGCCGGCAGGACCGTCGGCTCCTGGTTACGCCCGTCGTAGTTGTCCTGGAAGTCGACGGTGTCCTCGTCGATGTCCCGGAGCATCTCCATGGACAGCGGCGCCATCTTGCACTCGGTGTAGCGCATGGCGGCCGCCGGGTCGTTGCCCGGGGAGCCGAAGTTGCCGTTGGAGTCGACCAGCGGCATCCGCATGGACCACGGCTGGGCCAGCCGCACCAGGGCGTCGTAGATGGACGAGTCGCCGTGCGGGTGGTACGTGCCCATCACGTCGCCGACGACGCGGGCGCACTTGTAGAAGCCCTTCTCGGGGCGGTACCCGCCGTCGT
Source organism: Streptomyces sp. NPDC000941 (assembly GCF_053599555.1). Taxonomy (NCBI): domain Bacteria; kingdom Bacillati; phylum Actinomycetota; class Actinomycetes; order Kitasatosporales; family Streptomycetaceae; genus Streptomyces; species Streptomyces sp. NPDC000941. Next base: position 34,765 of record NZ_JBSFMM010000010.1, on the reverse strand, counting down.
ACATCGCGTACAGCACACGGCGGTGCACCGGCTTGAGGCCGTCCCGGACGTCGGGCAGCGCACGGCTCACGATCACGCTCATCGCGTAGTCGAGGTACGAGCGCTGCATCTCCGTCTCGAGGCCCACCGGCTCGACGCGGGTGGCCCCCTGGGCGGTGTCTTCGGGCGTGTTCGGGGTGTTCTCGTCGGCCATTGCTGGTCAAAGTCCTTCTGTCGTCTGCGGCGCTCGGGGCCGACTCAGATGTCGAGGAAGCGGACGTCCTTGGCGTTGCGCTGGATGAAGGAGCGCCGGGCCTCGACGTCCTCGCCCATCAGGACCGAGAACAGATCGTCGGCCTGCGCGGCGTCGTCCAGGGTGACCTGGCCCAGGACGCGGTGGTCCACGTCCATGGTGGTCACACGCAGCTCCTCGGCGTTCATCTCGCCCAGACCCTTGAAGCGCTGGACCGAGTCCTCCTTGATGCGCTTACCCTGCTCGCGGCCGGCCTGGATCAGCGCGTCCCGCTCGCGGTCCGAGTACGCGTACTCGAAGTCGTCCCGGCCCCACTTGATCTTGTAGAGCGGCGGGCGGGACAGGAAGACATGGCCCGCCTCGACCAGCGGGCGCATAAAGCGGAAGAGGAAGGTGAGCAGCAGGGTGTTGATGTGCTGGCCGTCGACATCGGCGTCCGCCATCAGGATGATCTTGTGATAGCGGAGCTTGCTGATGTCGAAGTCCTCGTGCACACCGGTGCCGAACGCCGAGATCAGCGCCTGGACCTCGTTGTTCTGGAGGATCTTGTCGACCCGCGCCTTCTCGACGTTGAGGATCTTGCCTCGGATGGGCAGGATCGCCTGGTACTGCGGGTTACGGCCGGCCTTGGCCGAGCCGCCGGCGGAGTCACCCTCGACGATGAAGATCTCGCACTTGGCGGGGTCGTTGGACTGGCAGTCGGCCAGCTTGCCCGGCAGTGACGCGGTCTCCAGCAGCCCCTTGCGGCGGGTCAGATCGCGGGCCTTACGGGCCGCGACCCGGGCCGTGGCCGCCTGGATGGACTTGCGGATGATATCCGCCGCCTCGTTCGGGTAGCGGTCCAGCCAGTCGGCCAGGTGCTCATGGACGATCTTCTGGACGAAGGTCTTCGCCTCCGTGTTGCCCAGCTTGGTCTTCGTCTGACCCTCGAACTGCGGCTCGCCGAGCTTGACCGAGATGATCGCGGTCAGGCCCTCGCGGATGTCCTCACCGGTGAGATTGTCATCCTTTTCCCGGAGCAGCTTCTTGTCCCGCGCGTACTTGTTGATCAAGTACGTCAGCGCGGAGCGGAAGCCCTCCTCGTGGGTGCCGCCCTCATGGGTGTGGATGGTGTTCGCGAAGCTGTAGACACCCTCGGTGTACTGGGTGTTCCACTGCATCGCGATCTCGACCGAGAGCATCCGCTCCTTGTCCTCGGCCTCGAATCCGATGATCGTGGGGTGGACCAGCTCCCCCTTGCGGGAGTTCAGGTACTGCACGAAGTCGACGATGCCGCCCTCGTAGCAGTACGTCACGGAGAGCGGCTTGCCCTCCTCGTCCACATGGGCCTCGCGCTCGTCCCTCAGCGAGATGGACAGGCCCTTGTTGAGGAACGCCATCTCCTGGAAGCGCCGCGACAGCGTCTCGAAGGAGTACTCGGTCGTCTCGAAGACATCCGGGTCGGCCCAGAAGGTGACCGTCGTACCGGTCTCCGTGATCTGCTCGTTCTTGGCCAGCGGCGCGGTGGGCACGCCAAGCTTGTAGTCCTGGGTCCAGCGGTAGCCGTCCCGCTTGACCTCGACCGAGACCTTCGTCGACAGCGCGTTGACCACGGAGACGCCGACGCCGTGCAGCCCGCCGGAGACGGCGTAGCCGCCGCCGCCGAACTTGCCGCCCGCGTGCAGCACGGTCAGCACGACCTCGACGGCCGGCTTCTTCTCCACCGGATGCAGGTCGACCGGGATACCGCGGCCGTTGTCGACCACGCGGACCCCGCCATCGGCCAGGATCGTCACGTCGATGGTGTCCGCGTGACCGGCCAGGGCCTCGTCCACGGAGTTGTCCACCACCTCTTGGACAAGGTGGTGGAGGCCGCGCTCACCGGTGGAACCGATGTACATACCGGGTCGCTTGCGGACCGCGTCCAGGCCCTCCAGGACGGTGATCGCACTGGCGTCATAGGACGGCGGGGCCAGAGCCCCGTCGACGTCCTCGGACGGGATCTCGGACGGGATGTTCTCGTTGGGGTTGCCGGAATCGGCCACGAAGCGCCCTTTCTGGCACAGCACGAGCCGTCTCCGGGGCAGGCAGGAGCGGCTGCGTCGTTCAACATGTGTCCGCGAGCGCTCGGTGCGCAAGCGGCGACGGTGTACGCGGCCAGTCTACCGGTAGCGCCGACAAGAATGGGGGCTTGCCGGTGCCTGAGTACGCATGTGCCGCCCTGAACCGGTCGTCACCGACTCCCCATATCTGGGGAAGGGGTTTAAGAGGCTCACACCGCCACTCAGCGCTTCGGGTCGTCAACCACCGGCAACCATGACAGACGCCCCAGCGGCCACCCCCTTCACGACCGCCCCGCCACCTGCGCACCCGGGGGCGCACGCAGGGCTGTCTCAGCCGTAGGTGTCGCCTGGACCCGTGGAGCCGGGGGCGCGCAGCGATCCATAACGGCGGGCCGGGCCGCCCGGGCCCAAGACCTTGATCAGCTTGACCGTGCCCTGGCCGAGGTCCGCGTTGAGCCGGGCCACCAGCTGCGGGGCCAGCAGCCGCAGTTGGGTCGCCCACGCCGTCGAATCGCACCGCACCGTCAGCACCCGAGCCTCCTCGTCGTACCGCTGCGGCTCGCAGTGCTGCGCCACCTCCGGCCCCACCATCTGGGGCCAGCGGCCCATCACCCCGCCCACCGCGGCCGGGGTCTCCCAGCCCCGCTCGGTGATCAGCCGGTTGATCGCGGCACCGAGCGGCAGCGGATCGCGCCCGTCGGCGCGCGCGCCGGAGCGCAAGCCCCCTCGGCGCGCCTGCTTCTTCTGCTGCGCCGCCGCACCACGGGCGCGCGCCTGCTCCTTGGCGGCGCGCAGCGCCACCCGCGCCAGGTCGACACCCGAAGGCTCCGGTGGGGTGGGCGGCTGTGCGGGCTGCTCGGTCACAGGGGCCGCACCTCCCCTTCGGACACCGCGTAGCGCGCGCCCGCCAGCACCCCGGGGACGTCGTCCTCCACAGCCGCCGTCACCAGCACCTGCTCACCGGGCGCGACCAGCTCGGCCAACCGCTCCCGGCGCCGCTCGTCGAGCTCCGCGAAGACGTCGTCCAGCACCAGCACCGGCTCGCCCGCCCGCCGGACCGCCCCGGCCTCACCGCCCCCGCCGGCCTCGGCTGCCTCAGCTGCCTCGGCGGAAGCTGCACCCGGCGCCCATGAGATGTCCGCGCGCAGCAGGTCGTACGAGGCCAGGCGCAGGGCCAGCGCATACGACCAGGACTCGCCATGGCTCGCATAGCCCTTCGCCGGAAGCTCCCCGAGCCGCAGGATCAGATCGTCGCGGTGCGGGCCGACCAGCGTCACCCCACGCTCGATCTCCTGCTTACGGGCGGCGGTGAGCGCGGCCGAAAGCTGCTCGTACAGCTCCTCGCGGGTGCCCGCGGCCGCCAGGCCGTCGCCCATGGAGCTGCGGTAGTCAAAACCGATCGGGCCGCCGCCCGGGGCCAGTTGCTCATACGCCTTGTCGGTCAGCGGCTGCAGCGCGGCGATCAGATCGAGGCGCTGGGCGAGCAATTCCGCACCGGCGCGCGCCAGATGCTGGTCCCATACGTCGAGAGTGGACAGCGCCCCGTCGCCCCCGGAACCCCGGCCGCCGCCGTGACGCCGGGCCAACGCGGCGGTCTTGAGCAGGGTGTTGCGCTGCTTGAGCACGCGCTCGTAGTCGGCGCGGACCCCGGCCATGCGCGGTGAGCGCGCGGTGACCAGCTCGTCCAGGAAGCGCCGGCGCTCCCCGGGATCTCCCTTGACCAGGGCCAGGTCCTCGGGCGCGAACAGGACCGTGCGCAGGATGCCAAGCACATCGCGCGGTCTGACCTGCGACGATCTATTGATTCTGGCGCGGTTCGCCTTACCGGGGTTCAGCTCCAGCTCGACCAGCTGCTGCCGGTCGCCCTCGACGATCGCGGCCCGCACGATCGCCCGGTCCGCGCCCATCCGCACCAGCGGAGCGTCGGCGGAGACGCGATGGCTGCCGAGCGTGGCCACATAGCCGACGGCCTCGACGAGGTTGGTCTTCCCCTGGCCGTTGGGGCCCACAAAAGCCGTGACGCCCGGACCGAGGGCGACCTCGGCCCGGGCGTATGAGCGGAAGTCGGCGAGCGACAGATGCGTTACATGCATGGTGGCGCGCCGACCTCCCCCGGCGGCTCCCTTACGGGGGCTGGTTACTTCTTGTTCTCGACCGCGTGGCCGCCGAACTGGTTGCGCAGTGCGGCGATCATCTTCATCTGCGGGGAGTCGTCCTGGCGGGACGCGAACCGGGCGAAGAGCGAGGCCGTGATGGCGGGCAGTGGCACGGCGTTGTCGATGGCCGCCTCGACGGTCCAGCGGCCCTCGCCGGAGTCCTCCGCGTAGCCCCGCAGCTTCTCCAGGTGCTCGTCGTCGTCCAGGGCGTTGACCGCGAGGTCAAGCAGCCAGGAGCGGATGACGGTGCCCTCCTGCCAGGAGCGGAAGACCTCGCGGACGTCGGTGACCGAGTCCACGGCCTCCAACAGCTCCCAGCCCTCGGCGTAGGCCTGCATCATCGCGTACTCGATGCCGTTGTGGACCATCTTCGCGAAATGACCGGCGCCGACCCGCCCGGCGTGGACCGAGCCGAAGTCACCCTCGGGCTTGAGCGCATCGAAGATCGGCTGGACCCGCGCCACATGCTCGGCCGCGCCGCCATACATCAACGCATAGCCGTTCTCCAGGCCCCAGACGCCGCCGGAGACGCCGCAGTCGACAAAGCCGATGCCCTTGGCGTTCAGCTGCTCGGCGTGGCGCTCGTCGTCGGTCCAGCGGGAGTTGCCACCGTCGACCACGATGTCGCCCGGCGACAGCAGCTCGGCCAGCTCCTCGATGGTGGTCTGGGTCGCGATACCGGCCGGCACCATGATCCACACCACCCGCGGTCCCTTGAGCTTGTCCACAAGGTCGCCCAGGCTGTGGACGTCGGCGACGTCCGGGTTTCGGTCGTACCCGATGACGGTGTGACCTGCGCGGCGAATGCGCTCGCGCATATTGCCGCCCATCTTGCCGAGACCGACGAGACCGAGCTCCATCAGTGATCCTTTATGCCGTAGTCATTGCGTTTCGCACCTGAGTCCGAGCCTACGCCCAGGGGTTGTCGCTCAACTGTGGGCCACACCCGCTCATCCGCTGAGCCGCACCGGCATGATCAGATACTTGTACGCCTCGTCCGCCTCGGCGTCCATGGCCGGCTTGCCACTGAGCAGAGCGGGCTTGGTCGAGGTGGTGAACGACAGCTGGGCGACCGGGGAATCGATCGCGCTCAGCCCGTCCAGCAGGAAGGTCGGGTTGAAGGCGATCGAGATGTCGTCGCCTTCGAGCTGGGCGTCTACACGCTCCACAGCCTGTGCGTCGTCGCTCGACCCGGCCTCCAGAATCAGCACGCCCTGCTCGAAGGTGAGCCGGACCGGGGTGTTGCGCTCGGCGACCAGGGCAACGCGCTTGACCGCCTCCACGAACGGAGCGGTCTCGATCACCGCGACGGAGTTGAACTCGGTCGGGAAAAGCGTGCGGTACTTGGGGAGATCGCCTTCGAGCAGCCGGGTCGTGGTGCGGCGCCCGGCGCCCTCGAAGCCGATCAGGCCCTCTCCGGCACCCGAGCCGGACAGGGCGAGGGCCACGGTGTCACCGCTGGTCAGCGACTTGGCGGTGTCCAGGAGCGTCTTGGCGGGCACCAGCGCGACGGCGGAGATGTCGGGCGTCTCGGGCTTCCACATGAACTCGCGGACCGCGAAGCGGTAGCGGTCGGTGGAGGCCAGCGTGACCGTGTCGCCCTCGATCTCGATGCGCACACCGGTGAGCACCGGCAGGGTGTCGTCGCGGCCGGCTGCGATGGCCACCTGGGCAGCGGCGGAGGCGAAGACATCGCCGGGCACGGTGCCGGTCGCCGTCGGCATCTGCGGCAGGGTGGGGTACTCCTCCACAGGCAGGGTGTGGAGTGTGAATCGCGACGAGCCGCAGACGACGGTCACCCGCACACCGTCGGTGGAGATCTCCACAGGGCGGTTGGGGAGGGCGCGGCAGATGTCGGCGAGGAGGCGGCCGGAGACCAGGACCGTGCCGTCGTCCTCCACATCGGCTTCCACCGACACCCGGGCCGAGACCTCGTAGTCGAAGCCGGAGAGGCTGAGGGTGCTCTCTTCCGCCTTCAGCAGCAGCCCCGCGAGGACGGGCACCGGCGGACGGGCCGGAAGGCTGCGGGCCGCCCAGGCCACTGCCTCCGCGAGTACATCGCGCTCCACCCGGATCTTCACCGGAACCGCCTCCTGCTGTTGCTGGCTCGCCCTGCTGGCCTTCGTCGTCGGCGCAATCGCCGGAGACCAGTCTGACGTACGCCGCCGACAGTCGGTGCGGCTCGGGGTCAAATCGGCGCCCGAGGTGTCGGGCGGCTCGGAGCCCGGTTGTGCACAGGCCCCACTTCGAAACGAATTTCTCGCTCTAACTAAGTGGTCGTAGTAGTAGGGCCTGTGGAAACCGTGGACAACTGCCTTCTCGCAGGTCAGCATCAGTTTTTTATCCACCGGGCCTGTGGGCGACGGCGGTGGAAAAACAGGCTCTGCTGTGGATGCCGCCGAGTTCTGCACACCCGATGCACAGGCGAGCCCCGGTTCTCCCCAGCTGTGTCCCCAGGTTTACCCACCTTCCCCACAGCCCAACCCGGCTCGCTGGTGTGACGCCTTTCACTCGTCTCGGTGACAACGCCCGTTTCCTTGCCGAACAGTGGATGAGGGTGTGGAGAAGCTGTGGGTGACGGGGCCTTCGCTGTGGGCGGGCGGTGGACAACGCGGAGACCGCCCTGTGGGTAACTCCGTCGTCCACAGTCTGTGGACTGTCGATTGTCACAATTCCACACCCCCCTGACCTCCTCCGATGTCCCGTCGGCGGCCGCCCCTGTGGACACAGTCTGGACAGCCGGGACATCCCCAGGGTGTGGATGGTGGATTGGCCGCTGACCTGTGGAGAAGCGGCCTCCGAGGGCATGGAATCGAACAGGCCGTCCGCGTCGTGGAGGCGTCGCCGGGGCGGGGACGGCCCCGCCGGGGCGGTCGGCGGGCGGAGCGGAGCCCGGTCGGGGCGGTTCCGGAGCGACGAAACGGGCCCGGAAACGACGAAGGGCGCTTGCGGGAGTCGCTCCTCCCCAAGCGCCCTGGGCGGAATCCGGCGCGAGAGCCGCGCCGTGCGCCGCGTCAGCCGTTCTTGATGCGGTTGGTCAGCTCGGTGACCTGGTTGTAGATGGAGCGCCGCTCGGCCATCAGCGCCCGGATCTTGCGGTCGGCGTGCATGACGGTCGTATGGTCCCGGCCGCCGAACTGCGCCCCGATCTTGGGCAGCGACAGATCGGTCAGCTCACGGCACAGATACATCGCGATCTGCCGCGCGGTGACCAGCACCCGGCTGCGCGAGGCGCCGCACAGATCGTCGACCGTATGCCCGAAGTAGTCGGCGGTCGCGGCCATGATCGCGGTGGCGGTGATCTCCGGGGCCGAGTCCTCGCCGCCGGGGATCAGGTCCTTCAGCACGATCTCGGTCAGGCCGAGGTCCACCGGCTGGCGGTTCAGGCTGGCGAAGGCCGTGACCCGGATCAGCGCCCCCTCCAGCTCGCGGATATTGCGCGAGATACGGGAAGCGATGAACTCCAGCACCTCCGGCGGCGCGTTCAGCTGCTCCTGCACCGCCTTCTTGCGCAGGATCGCGATCCGCGTCTCCAGCTCCGGCGGCTGCACATCGGTGATCAGGCCCCATTCGAAGCGGTTGCGGAGCCGGTCCTCCAGGGTCACCAGCTGTTTGGGCGGCCGGTCGGAGGACAGCACGATCTGCTTGTTCGCGTTGTGGAGCGTGTTGAAGGTGTGGAAGAACTCCTCCTGCGTCGACTCCTTGCTCGCGAGGAACTGGATGTCGTCGACCAGAAGGATGTCCATGTCGCGGTAGCGCCGGCGGAACGCGTCCGCCTTGCCGTCGCGGATGGAGTTGATGAACTCGTTGGTGAACTCCTCGGAGCTCACATAGCGCACCCGCGTCCCCGGGTAGAGGCTGCGCGCGTAGTGCCCGATCGCATGCAGCAGGTGGGTCTTGCCGAGCCCGGACTCCCCGTAGATGAACAAGGGGTTGTACGCCTTGGCGGGCGCCTCGGCGACCGCGACCGCCGCGGCGTGCGCGAAGCGGTTGGACGCGCCGATGACGAACGTGTCGAAGAGGTACTTCGGGTTCAGGCGCGCGGTCGGCTCACCGGGGCCGGGCGCGGGCGCCGGCTGCGCGGCGAGCGGGCCGGGGGCACCGGTCTGCGAGGGCAGCACGGGCGGGCCGCCGCGGGAACGATCCAGCGGGTCGGGGAGCTCCCGGCGCGGCTGCTCGTACGGCGACCGATCCGGCCCCGGGCCTGGCCCCGGACCAGGTCCAGGCCGCTCCGCGCCCGCGCCCCGGTAGCCCGAGTGCGGCTGCTGATCGTAGAGCTGCTGGTCATAGCCGGGCTGGGGACGCTGGGTGGCGTACGGGTCGCCCTCGGGGAAGCCGCCGAGCCGGGGCTGCTGCCAGCCGTAGTCGTCGCGCGGCCGGGGCCAGGCACCGGGCTCGGGCCGGTGCTGGTCATAGCCGGGGTAGGCGGGGCGGGCCGTCGGCAGCTCATCGCCCGCCGGACGGCCGTATCCGTCCCGGCTGCCATAGCTGTCGCGGTTGTCGTAGCCCTCGTGGGCGTCGCGACTCTCATACGAGTCACGATTCTCGTAAGAGTCCCGACTCTCGCGGGTGTCGCGGCTTTCGTAGGTGTCGCGCTGTGGCTGCTGCGGGACCATCGGCTCGCCGGCGGAGTCGTCGACGGTGATCGCGATCCGGATCGGACGGCCGCACTCGCGGCTGAGCGTTTCGCTGACGATCGGGGCCAGCCGGCCCTCCAGCACGCCCTTGGCGAATTCATTGGGCACGGCCAGCAGCGCGGTATCGGCGACGAGGGCGAGCGGCTGGCACCGCTTGATCCAATGTTCGTCCTTGGCCTCGACACCTTGTCCGCCCTGGCCCGCGCCTTCTCCGAGCAGCCGCTCGAGCACACGTGGCCACACTGCGGCAAGATCGGCAGGTACGTCAGCCACAGGGCACGCTCTCTCACTCGCTGGGTGGGGGGACGCCGACAGGTCCCACGAATATGCGGTTCTCGGGACGGGCGGGAAGGAATCGGAGCCCAGCCACGGTAGTCAGGCCGGGGTGTGCGGTTCAAGTCGTTGTCCACAGGGTGTGTACAAATGTGCCATGCGATGTCGCCCCGCGTTCCCCTGCCCCCGGGCACAAGGGGGCCGCATCTTCGCGGGGCGCCACCCGGCCGCGCCACCGGGCGGCGCCGGTTTGACCGGATGGCGTAATCGCGCGTACCGTAACGAGGTCGAGTTGTCGATGGCTGCTGCCGCCTGCCTCCGATGGGCAAGGGTCGCGGACCCCAGGTCCGGCGATTATGAAGCGGTGCACTCGGGCGTATTGCGAGCTACTCGTGGGCGCACGGTGACAGCCAGGCGATGTCCCGCCACCACCCGATTCATTTCTGGAGCCCCCGAGTGAGCAAGCGCACCTTCCAGCCGAACAACCGCCGCCGCGCGAAGACCCACGGCTTCCGGCTGCGTATGCGTACCCGTGCCGGCCGCGCGATTCTCGCGTCCCGCCGTAGCAAGGGTCGCGGCCGTCTGTCGGCCTGAGCAGCCTGACCCAAGGTCCATGACGTGCTGCCTACCGAAAAACGGCTGAGGCGGCGCGAGGACTTTGCAGCCGCGGTACGCCGAGGGCGCCGGGCCGGACGCCCGCTCCTCGTCGTGCACTATCGCAGCGGCCTTGCCAGCGGTGAAACGGACCCGCACGCACCTGGGGAGAGTGCTCCCCCTGCGCGTGCGGGTTTCGTCGTAAGCAAGGCGGTCGGCGGTGCCGTCGTACGCAACCTGGTGAAGCGGAGGCTGCGCCATCTCATGCGCGACCGCCTCGAACTTTTTCCCGCAGGTAGCCTTGTGGTCGTACGGGCGCTGCCCGGTGCGGGCGAAGCGGGCCACGACCAGCTGGCCCGTGACCTCGACACCGCAGTGCGGCGGCTACTGGGAGGGGTGCCGCGATGAAGTACCCGCTGCTGTGGTTGATCAAGCTGTACCAGTGGACCATCAGCCCGATGCTGGGACCGGTCTGCAAGTACTACCCGTCGTGCTCACACTACGGCTACACGGCCATAGACCGGCACGGCGCGGTGAAAGGAACGGCGCTGACGGCGTGGCGCATCCTGCGCTGCAACCCGTGGTCGCTCGGTGGCGTCGACCACGTTCCTCCCCGGAAGCGCCCGGTCTGGCACCAGCGGCTGCGCAACCGCCTCGGCGGGCACTCCGCCGGGGAGCCTGCCCCACAGCCCGAGACCCAGCCCAACGCCCAAGGAGCCTGATTCGTGGACACGATCCTCGGTCCTCTTTATGACGTAGTTTCCTGGATCATCGTCCAGTTCCACGCGTTCTACAGCCTCATCTTCGACCGGGACAGTGGCTGGGCGTGGGGTCTGTCCATCGTTTCGCTGGTGGTACTGATCCGTATCTGCCTGATCCCGCTCTTCGTGAAGCAGATCAAGGCGACGCGGAACATGCAGGCGCTCCAGCCGAAGATGAAGGCGATCCAGGAGCGCTACAAGAGCGACCGGCAGCGCCAGTCCGAAGAGATGATGAAGCTCTACAAGGAGACGGGTACCAACCCGCTCTCGAGCTGTCTCCCGATTCTGGCGCAGTCGCCGTTCTTCATCTCGCTGTACCAGGTCCTGAACCACATCGCGAACAACCGCACGGTCGGTTTCATCGACCAGTCGCTGCTGGACAGCGCCCGCTCGGCGCATATCTTCGGTGCTCCGCTGTCCGTGAAGTTCATGTCGTCCGCCTCGAAGGTCGAGTCTCTCGGCGCCTCGCTGACGGACGTCCGGGTCGTGACGATCGTCATGATCGTCCTGATGTCGGCGTCGCAGTTCTTCACCCAGCGCCAGCTGATGACCAAGAACGTCGACCTGACGGTGAAGACGCCGTTCATGCAGCAGCAGAAGATGCTGATGTACGTCTTCCCGATCATGTTCGCCGTCTTCGGTATCAACTTCCCCGTCGGTGTCCTCGTCTACTGGCTGACCACCAACGTGTGGACCATGGGTCAGCAGATGTTCGTCATCCGCCGTAACCCGACCCCCGGCAGCGTCGCCTTCAAGGCACGCCAGGAGCGGCTGCGGGCGCAGGGGAAGATCAAGGAGGAGCCGGCCGAGGTCGAGGCCAAGCAGGCGGCCGAGACGGCTCGCGCGAACCGGCAGCAGCCCAAGCGGCAGAGCAAGTCGCGGCGGCAGTCGGGCGCCACGGGCCACGCCAGGGCGCAGTCCCAGCCGCAGGTCGCCAAGACCTCGCTGGACAAGTCCGACTCGGAGGAGTCGGGCTCGGAGAAGCAGCAGCCCAGCGCGGCGCAGAAGAAGGGCGCGCAGGGCGGTAAGCCGGCCGGCGGCTCGGCTTCCGGCTCCTCCCGCACCGCCAAGTCCGGGCAGCGCAAGGGCCAGCAGCGCCCCAAGCACCCGTCCAAGAAGTAAGAAGGAGTCCATCCGTGACGGAAGGCACCACCCCGGCTGCCGAGGGTGTCGACACCCTGACCCGCCTCGAGCAGGAGGGGGAGATCGCGGCCGACTACCTCGAGGGGCTGCTGGACATCGCGGACCTCGACGGTGACATCGACATGGACGTCGAGGCCGACCGTGCCGCGGTGTCGATCATCAGTGATTCGACCAGTCGTGACCTGCAGAAGCTGGTGGGCCGGGACGGTGAGGTGCTGGAGGCCCTCCAGGAGCTGACCCGGCTCGCGGTGCACCGGGAGACCGGCGATCGCAGCCGGCTGATGCTCGACATCGCCGGGTACCGGGCCCGTAAGCGCGCCGAGCTCACCGAGCTGGGCACCAAGGCCGCGGAGGAGGCCAAGGGCACCGGTGAGCCGGTGAAGCTGAAGCCGATGACGCCGTTCGAGCGAAAGGTCGTGCACGACGCGGTGGCCGCCGCCGGACTGCGCAGCGAATCGGAGGGCGAGGAGCCCCAGCGTCGCGTGGTCGTGCTTCCGGTCTGAACCGGTCCAGCCTCATGATCCACACGGCCCCGTCTGCTCGCAGACGGGGCCGAATCTTGTCAGCCTTGCATCAGCTGTCAGCCCTCGCAGCATCAGCGTTCACCACAGTGTTCGGTATGGAAGGACGGTCCCCGTGACGGAAGCAGCGGAGCTCCCCCCGGCCCCCGAGGAGGCGCGGGAGGTATTCGGTGAGCGCTTCTTGGAGGCCGTCCGGTACGCCGAACTGCTCGCCGATGTCGGGGTGACCCGTGGTCTGATCGGGCCTCGCGAGGTGCCGCGGCTGTGGGAGCGCCATCTGCTGAACTGCGCGGTGCTCTCCGAGGTGGTGCCCGAGGGCGTCACCGTATGCGATGTGGGCTCGGGGGCCGGGCTGCCCGGTATCCCGCTGGCCCTGACCCGTCCGGATCTGCGGATCACGCTGCTGGAGCCGCTGCTGCGCCGTACGAACTTCCTCCAGGAAGTGGTCGAGCTGCTGGGTCTTGAGCATGTGACGGTGGTGCGGGGCCGGGCCGAGGAGGTCCTGGGGAAGCTGCCTCCGATGCATGTGGTGACGGCGCGCGCCGTGGCCCCGCTGGACCGGCTGGCCGGCTGGGGGGTGCCGCTGCTGCGCCCGTACGGAGAGATGCTGCTGCTCAAGGGCGACACGGCGGAGGAGGAGCTGAAGCACGCCCGCGCCGCGCTGAGCAAGCTCGGGGTGGTCGGGACCTCGGTCCTCCATGTCGGGGAGGGGATCGTCGATCCGCTCTCCACCGTGGTGCGGGTCGAGGTCGGGGAGAGCCCTGGGGGTGTGCGTTTCGCCGCCAAGCGAGCCAAGGCGGCTCGCAAGGGTCCCCGGCGTCGCCGCTGAGGGGCCGAAGCCCGTCCAGGATCTTCCCTGGAGCCATCATTGCTCCATAGGGCGGGCTCGGCTACTCCATACAAGCTTCCAAAACTACGCATAGCGGAGTGTCGTAACGAATCGGTGAGACTGTCCGTGCATCGTGTTTCACGTGAAACGTCGCTCCTTGTTGCATGGAATCATCAGTCGTGGGCGCGCGGCCGCTCTGCCGCGCGACCGTCGGCCCCGACGGGATGTGGATTCATCCACAGGAGAACGGGCCTCGCTGGTTCACAACCCCAAAAGCATGGCAGGCTCTGTTCATCGCGAGCCTGATGCCGAGGAGAGTGAATCCTTGCGGTCCGACGCCAACATCGCGGGGCCGATGACCGATCCGGTCCCCGGTCCCCGTACTGAATCGGCGGGGGAGGATGTTTCACGTGAAACACCGCCCCCGATGGACGACACCCCCATTGGCCGTGCCGCCGAACTGGCGGTCCAAGCCCTGGGCCGCGCGGGCGAGGGACTGCCCAGGCCGGAACAGACCCGGGTGATCGTGGTCGCCAACCAGAAGGGCGGGGTCGGCAAGACCACCACCACGGTCAATCTGGCCGCTTCTCTGGCCCTCCATGGCGGCCGGGTGCTGGTCATCGACCTCGATCCGCAGGGCAATGCCTCAACGGCGCTGGGAATCGATCACCACGCCGAGGTGCCGTCGATCTATGACGTGCTGGTGGACAGCAAGCCCCTGTCCGATGTGGTGCAGCCCGTTCCCGATGTGGAGGGGCTGTTCTGTGCCCCGGCCACGATCGATCTGGCAGGTGCGGAGATCGAACTGGTCTCGCTCGTGGCGCGGGAGAGTCGGCTGGAGCGGGCCATCCTGGCCTATGAGCAGCCACTGGACTACATCCTCATCGACTGCCCCCCGTCGCTGGGCCTGCTGACGGTCAACGCGCTCGTCGCCGGGGCCGAGGTCCTGATCCCGATCCAGTGCGAGTACTACGCCCTGGAGGGGCTGGGGCAGCTGCTGCGCAACGTCGACCTGGTGCGGGGGCATCTCAACCCCAAGCTCCATGTCTCGACGATCCTGCTCACGATGTACGACGGCCGGACCAGGCTGGCGTCGCAGGTCGCCGATGAGGTCCGCAGTCACTTCGGTCATGAGGTGCTGCGGACGAGCATCCCCAGATCGGTGCGCATCTCCGAGGCTCCCAGCTATGGGCAGACGGTCCTCACCTATGACCCGGGGTCCAGCGGAGCGCTGTCCTATCTCGAAGCGGCCCGAGAGATCGCGCTCAGAGGAGCCAACGTCCACTATGACGCCCAGCGGGCACATACCGTCCCAGAGATCAGCTTGCACGACCGGCACAGCAGCATGCAGGAGGGGATTCAGTGAGTGAGCGACGCAGAGGACTGGGCCGTGGGCTCGGGGCTCTGATCCCTCCCGCGCCGAAGGGGACGGATGGCTCCGGGCCGGCGTCGGCGGTGGGACCGATCACGGCGACCGGGGTCTCCACCTCGCCGTCGGCGGTCCCGGTGCTGACACAGGAGCGTGGCGTGGCGGCGGCCAAGGTGACCTCGCTGCCGTCCCATGGCCTGCCACTGGAGACCGAGGCCGTCCCGCAACAGCAGCAGGAGGAGGTCCTTCCGCCTGTCGTGGAGGAGGTGGCCGGAGCACACTTCGCCGAGCTGCCGCTGGACTTCATCACCCCCAACCCGCGGCAGCCGCGTGAGGTGTTCGACGAGGACGCTCTTGCCGAACTGGTCACCTCGATTCAGGAGGTCGGGCTTCTCCAGCCCATCGTCGTCAGGCAGTTGGCTCCTGAGCGCTATGAGCTCATCATGGGCGAGCGTCGCTGGCGGGCCTGCCGGGAGGCGGGGCTGGAGAAGATTCCGGCGATCGTCAGGGCGACCGAGGACGAGAAGCTTCTGCTGGACGCGCTGCTGGAGAATCTGCATCGCGCACAGCTCAACCCCTTGGAAGAGGCGTTCGCCTACGACCAGCTGCTGAAGGACTTCGACTGCACGCATGACGAGCTGGCGGACCGTATCGGGCGTTCCCGCCCCCAGGTCTCCAATACGCTCCGGCTGCTGAAGTTGTCTCCCAAGGTGCAGAGCCGGGTCGCGGCGGGTGTGCTCTCCGCGGGCCACGCCCGTGCGTTGCTCGGCGTCGATGACCCGGAGGAGCAGGACCGGCTGGCGTACCGGATCGTCGCCGAAGGGCTCTCGGTCCGGTCGGTCGAAGAGATCGTGACCCTGATGGGCTCACGGTCTGGGAGCAAGACGAAGGCGAAAGGGCCGCGCGCGGGCACGAAGATCTCCCCCGCACTCACGGATCTCGCCTCAAGGCTCTCCGACCGCTTTGAGACCCGGGTGAAGGTGGACCTCGGTCAGAAGAAGGGGAAGATCGTCGTCGAGTTCGCCTCGATGGACGATCTGGAGCGCATCCTCGGCACGCTCGCCCCGGGCGAGGGGCCGGTTCTGGAGCAGCGACTCTCGGAAGCAACGGAAGAGGAAGAGTAGGACACCGGTCTTACGGGCAGAGCGGGGCGGGTCGTATTCCGGCGGGGTCGGAACACGGCCCGCTCTTTGCTCTAGGGCGGTATCGGCGCAATCTCGGCGCGGATACGATGCGAACAGGTAGGGCGGATCCATGTGGAGGCGTCTTATGCGGAGGCCAAGGCTGTGCGATCGGTGAGTCGCACGGGGCTGCTGGCAACGGGATTGGGTCTGGGGGCCGTCGGCGGATTCGTCGGCAGTCTGCTCAGGGGGCGTAGTGCGCTGGCGGCCGCTCGGAGCGCGGCCGGCGACGGAAGTGAGGGACTGGCTTCATGGGGCGTCGGCTCGTACCGCTCACGCTGGACAACCTCCCGGACATCCCCAAGCGCTGTCGCGCCTGTGTCTTCTGGGAGCTCGACCCGGTCAGCGGCGAAGCCGCGGTAAGGGCCGGACGTCCGGAGCTGGAGAAGGAAGCCTGGATCTCGGCTGTTCTGCTGGAGTGGGGCTCCTGCGGCCGGGTGGTCTATGTGGACGATGTGCCGGTGGGCTTTGTGCTCTACGCGCCCCCGGCGTATGTGCCGCGATCCACGGCCTTTCCGACGAGCCCCGTCGCGGCGGACGCCGTGCAGCTGATGACGGCCTGGCTGATGCCCGGGTACCAGGGGCAGGGGCTGGGCCGGGTGATGGTGCAGACGGTGGCCAAGGATCTGATACGACGCGGCTTCAAGGCGATCGAGGCCTTCGGGGACGCCACCTGGAAGGAACCGGCCTGTGTGCTGCCCGCGGACCATTTGCTCGCCGTGGGCTTCAAGACGGTGCGGCCGCATCCGCGGTATCCGCGGTTGAGGCTGGAGCTGCGGACGACGATCTCCTGGAAGGAGGACGTCGAGCTGGCGCTGGACCGGCTGCTCGGTGCGGTCCAGAAGGAGCCGGCGCTCCGGCCGCTGTAGGGCTGTGCGTACGAGGCGGTGCGTACGACGTCGGTGCGTGTGAAGGCCGGTGCGTACGGGCCGTGGTTTCACGTGAAACACGAAGGGGCTGCCCCAAGCGGGGCAGCCCCTTCGTGATGGAGCGATGGCTGATGGGGTCAGCCGATGAAGTCGGCCAGGTCGCGCTCGATGGCGGCCTTGGGCTTGGCGCCGACGATGGTCTTGGCGACCTCGCCGCCCTGGTAGACGTTCAGCGTCGGGATCGACATCACGCCGTACTTCGCGGCGGTCGTCGGGTTCTCGTCGATGTTGAGCTTGGCGATGATGATCTTGTCGCCGTGCTCAGCCGCGATGGCCTCCAGGGACGGAGCGATCTGGCGGCAGGGACCGCACCACGCGGCCCAGAAGTCGACGAGCACCGGCTTGTCGCTCTTGAGGACGGTCTCCTCGAAGTCGGCGTCTGTGACGGTCACCGTGGCACCGGCCATGGTTCATCTCCTTTATCGGTTTGGTGCAGAGAGGGTAGGTGGGGTCAGGCGGTGGCGTTCGCGGCGTCGGCGAGAGCGGCGAGGTGCCGCTCTGCGTCCAGCGCGGCGGAGCAGCCCGTGCCGGACGCGCTGATCGCCTGACGGTAGGTGTGGTCCACGACATCGCCCGCGGCGAAGACACCGGGCAGGTTGGTCCGGGTCGAGGGCGACGCGACCTTCAGGTAGCCCTCGTCGTCCAGGTCGAGCTGGCCCTTGAAGAGCTCGGTGCGCGGGTCGTGACCGATGGCGATGAACAGCCCGGTGACCGGCAGCTCGGAGGTCTCGCCGGTCTTGACGTCCCGCAGGGTCAGCCCGGAGAGCTTGTTGTCCCCGCGGATCTCGGTGACCTCGCTGTCCCAGATGAAGGAGATCTTGGGGTCGGCGAAGGCGCGCTCCTGCATCGCCTTGCTGGCCCGCAACGTGTCACGGCGGTGGACCACGGTGACCGACTTCGCGAAGCGGGAGAGGAAGGTCGCTTCCTCCATCGCGGTGTCGCCACCACCGATGACGGCGATGTCCTGGTCCTTGAAGAAGAACCCGTCGCAGGTGGCACACCAGGAGACGCCACGACCGGAGAGCTCGTCCTCATGGGCCAGGCCCAGCTTGCGGTGCTGTGAGCCGGTGGTGACGATGACCGTCTTGGCCCGATGGACCGTACCGGCGGAGTCGGTGACGGTCTTGATGTCCTCGGTGAGGTCGACCGACACAACATCGTCCGGGACCAGCTCGGCGCCGAAGCGCTCCGCCTGGGCCCGCATGTTGTCCATCAGGTCGGGGCCCATGATCCCGTCACGGAAGCCGGGGAAGTTCTCCACGTCGGTGGTGTTCATCAGGGCACCACCGGCGGTCACGGAGCCTTCGAAGACCAGCGGCTTCAAGGAAGCCCGGGCGGTGTAGAGCGCGGCCGTATAGCCCGCGGGCCCGGAACCGATGATGATCACGTTGCGGACGTCGCTCACGGATGTCTTCCTTGTCTCTGCCGAGTGCCGAGTACTGACTGAGGGCGGCGACGTCCGGAGTCCCCCGGAAAACCGCTGCCACCCCACCCAACGGATCCTACGGGTCGCGCATTCCCGGGTGGCGTCAGGCGGCCTTCCGTGTGCCGTGTGCCGCTCGCTTCAGTCTCGCGGGTAGGTGCGGGCCACGAGGCGGGTCCCGGCATTCGACGGTGACTGTGCGACGCACGCCGATTCGATCACGAAGGCGTCGACAAGCTTGTTGTCGGCTTCGTGCGGCAGCACCACAAGATAGACGTCCTTGCCTGCGTAGGTGTCCTCCTGCGCGGCAAGTGGAGTCTCCGAGCGGCCGGTGCCGGCCTGCACACAGCTGGGCACCGGGGGGTCCTCGGCGCGCAACGGCATGTCCGGGGTGTCCTGCGCCCGCACATCGCCAGAGGCGGTCGAGGTCTTCTGGTCGGCGAGGAGGGCATGCACCCGGGCCTGGAGGGTCGCCGCGGAGAGCGTTTCCGTAGTGGACGAGGGCTGCCTGTCCGACGCCTGTGTGCTGCCCGCATCGTTGCCGGCGGTGGAGCCCGACTGCATGAGGAAGGTGCCGAGACCGATCACGGCAGCCGCGCAGGCGGAGCCGAGGACGACCCTGGGCCAGCGCCGGGGCTGCGTGCGCCGGGTGTCGGGCCGGGACTTCGTACGGCCCGGTCCGGTGGTGGCTCGCGGACGCCCCGCCGGTCGCTCGGCAGCGCCGGATGAGACGGGTGTCGAGTCAGCGCTCGTCTTCCGGGGGCGGGTCGGCTCCGATGTTTCACGTGAAACGCTCGGAGCCGCTTCGGCCGAGGAGCCGAGGGTCGAAGTTTCACGTGAAACATCGACGCAGTCATCCGGGGTGGTCGCATCGAGGAGGGCTTCTGCGGCGAGCGCCGCGTCGATACGCCCCGCGATATCGGCGGGCATCTGCACCGGGCCCGGGAGAGTACCCAGCAGCGACCGGATCTCGTCCAGGGAGGCTTGTACGTCGGCGCACAGCTCACAGGCGGCGAGGTGGCCGCGCACATCGGCGGTGCGGTCGGGGGGCAGCAGCCCCTCGGCGAGTGCGGAGATCTCCGTGACCTCCGGGTGCTCGTCCGTGTCGGTCGACGATGTCACGCTCGGCCACCTCCGCCCTTCACGGCATCTGTGTCGTTCGGTCCTGCCGTCGGTGGGACGGATGTCCCCTGCGTCCGGTTCCTTGCCCCGCTCGGCGAGTCGCTACCCCTCCCGTTCGGATGGAGATGGGTCAGCATGGGCAGCAGGCGTGCGCGTCCCCGGGCGCAGCGGCTTTTGACCGTGCCGGTGGGGACCTCCAGGATTCTCGCGGCTTCGGCCACGGGGTAGCCCTGCATATCGACGAGTACGAGCGCCGCCCGCTGCTCGGGGGGCAGGGTGCGGAGCGCGCGGAGCAGCTCGCGGTGGAGGTCTCCGCGCTCCGCGGGTGCGGCGGCCGACTCGTGAGGCTCCAGAAGCTGCTCGAGCCGCTCCGTTTCGGCGACGGGGGAGGTACGACGGGAGGCGGCCTTGCGGGCCCGGTCCAGGCAGGCGTTCACCGTGATGCGGTGGAGCCAGGTCGTGACGGCCGACTGGCCCCGGAAGGTGTGAGCGGCCCGGTAGGCGGATACGAGCGCGTCCTGGACCGCGTCGGCGGCCTCCTCGCGGTCGCCGAGGGTGCGCAGCGCCACCGCCCAGAGTCTGTCGCGGTGGCGCCGCACGAGTTCACCGAAGGCATCCGGGTCGCCGGCGACATGGCGCTTGAGGAGCTCGCCGTCGCTCGTGTCGCCGAATCTGGCGTTGTCCACCCTGGAGCCCCTCCCCGTCCGGCTGACTCAGCCGGTGAACTTCACGTCCGTGATGGCCTGCTTGTAGGGGTTGTCGTAGTTGGGTTCCGGGTCGGAGTAGGGAAGCGCGGTCAGCCAGACGAGGACGTAGCGGGACTTCACCTTGCTCTTGATCTTCAACTCGGCAGACTTACTTGTGATCTTGGCCGAGTGAAGCTTTTGGAACGAAGCGACGGGGTCGGATGCCGAGACGGACGGCTCGAGGGAATCCGTGGCGTACAGCGAGACCTGGGTGTACGAGCCTCCGTACTGCAGCCCGAGGGAGACACCGCTCAGGGTCCGCTTGGAGCCGAGGTCATAGATGATCCCGACTCCCTTCTTGACGGTCGGGGCAAACGTCGGACCGTCTTTGAAACTGTTGGTGCGCCAGGACGTCGAGGAATCCCCGTCGTAGGTGTGCCCGACCTGGGCGGGGTTCTGCGGATCGCTGCCCGGGACGAACAACTCCTTGGCGTTCACGATCTTGATCGGCTTGCTGGCCGACTTGGTGGGCTTGTCGTCGTTCCCCTTCGGCTGGGACCGGCTCGGAGGCGACTTCTTCTCCTCCTTGAGGAGGGTGTCCGCGAGCTGCCAGCTGCCGAGGCCGAGGGCCGCGATCAGCAGGGCCGAGACGGTCCACTTGAGGGCCTTGCCGGTGCGGCTCTGCAGCGGGGGCGGAGGCGGCACGGGGACGGCCGGGCCGGTGGCGAGGGACGGCCGGCCGTGGTGCGGGGGCCGGCCGTAGACGCCCTGCTGGTAGGTGGTGCGCTGAAAGGCGTCCGGAGCAGTGAAGGTGGGCTCCGGCGGGCGGATCCGCGGCATGGCGGCGACGGCCTTGGAGAGCTCTTCGGGGGTGGTGCAGGGCTGGTCCTGCCGGGAGGCGGTGGCACCGTCGTTGACGAGCGCGCGCATCGCCAGCTCGGACAGGCCACGGTGGACCCCCGCGCGGACCTGGTCGGGCGCGATCAGGCCGACGCCCTTGGGCAGCCCGGACAGGCCGTAGGCGTCTCTCTCGTACGGCCAGCGCTGGGTCAGGGCGGCGTACAGCAGCGCGCCGATGGCTTCGGTGTCGGTGCGCTGCGGGTGGTCGGAGCTGATGCCGCGCAGGGCGGCCATGACGGCGAGGCCGCGAATGCGGTACTGGCCCGACTCGGTGCGCAGCACGGAGCCCGGGTTCAGCCGCAGATGCGCGAGGCCTTCGCGGTGGGCCGCGGCCATGGCCTGGGACACCTGGCTGACGAGCTGGTAGGCGTCATGCGGCTCGAGCGGCCCGGAGGCGAGTACGGCGGTGAGTTCGGTGGCGTCGGGCAGCCACTCGTGGACCACGTAGACGAGGTCGTTCTCCTCGACGGCGTCGAGGACTTGGACGAAGCGTGGGTCGCCGAGCAGCGCCGCCGAACGGGCGGCGGCCAGCACCGGCCGGGCCCGCGGATGGTCGGCCGGCAGCACATGGACTCCGACAGCGCGGCGGAGTTTCTCGTCCACGGCACGCCAGCTGCTGAATCCGTCCAGACGGGTGACGCATTCCTCCAGGCGGTAGCGTCTGGCCAGCTTGTGGCCGCTGTGCAGCTCGGGGGCGCTCGTATCGGCCGCGGCGCCCTTGGTGTCGGTGCCCGCGGCCTGCGCTGCCTTTTCGGCTTTCGTTTCGGTTCCCACCCCGTCGGACGTGGCCTTGCCCGCCTCGGCGGTCAGCGGTTCATCTCCGCTGTTGTCGGCCACGTCGACGGCAGCCGTGCTCCGTTCCGCCACCGTCGTTCCTGCCTCCCCATCCGTTGCGCCTACTCCGAGCCAAGACAATTGTGCCCACAGTCCGCCGCTATGCACGACACACGGTGGCAGACGATGGTTGTGCTGAACGATCAGCGACCAAGTCGTCCGCGGACCATACCGACCATGGCGGTCAGCTCTTCAACGCGCATCCGTTTCGCCGCAATGTAGAAGACCGCGATAAGAACGAGACCGCCACCGGCCAGAGCCGCTAGAGATCCCCCCACGCCGGAGCCCACGGCCCCGGTGATGACGTAGGCGGCCGCTCCACCGCCGAGCGCGGCCGGGATGCCGGCTCCCACCAGACGGGTGTAGGTGCGGACGACGTGCCGACCGTCCAGATCGCCGCCCAGCTGCTTGCGGAGGCGCTTCCAGGCCACGCCCACGCCGATGGCGTAGGCCAGGCCGTAGGAGGCGGCCATGCCCGCCACGGCCCAGCGGGCGGGGAGGACGAGGTAGGAGAGTGCGGAGGCGGCGGCGTTCACGGCGGCGACGATCACCGTGTTGTAGAAGGGGGTGCGGGTGTCTTCGTAGGCGTAGAAGCCGCGCAGGACGACGTACTGCACCGAGAACGGGATGAGTCCGAGACCGAAGGCCATGAGGATGTAGCCCATGGAGCGGGCCTGTTCGGTGCCGGAGGAGCCGAACATCAGGGTGCACATGGGGATGCCGAGGGCGACGAACCCGAGGGCGAGCGGGACGATGGCGACGGCGGAGGTACGCAGGCCCTGCGAGATGTCGTCGCGGACCGCGCCGGTGTCCCCGTCGTGCGCCGCGCGGGAGATCCGGGGCAGCAGGGCGGCCATGACGGAGACGGTGATGATCGCCTGCGGCATACCCCAGATGAGCTGAGCGCTCTGGTAGCCGAGGAGGCCGGTGCCGGGGTAGCCCTGGTTGTCGGCCTTCGCACCGGCCGCGGTGGCGAGCCGGGTCACCACGACGTTGCCCGCCTGGTTGGCGAGCACGAACAGTACGGTCCACTTGGCGAGCTTGGCGGCTTTGCCCAGGCCGTGGCCGCGCCAGTCGAAGCGGGGCCGGAAGCGGAAGCCGGCCGCACGGAGATAGGGGAACATCGCCAGCGCCTGGACGGTGAGGCCGAGGAGGGTGCCCACGCCCAGCAGCCGGACCCCTTCGTCGGTGATGTTGGTGACGCCCAACTCGGAGGAGCGGAAGGTGCCGAACACCCAGATGAACATGGCGAAGCTGGCGATGACGACGATGTTGTTGAGGACCGGGGTCCACATCATGGCGCCGAAGCTGCCGCGGGCGTTGAGGATCTGACCGACCACGACGTGCACGCCCATGAAGAAGATGGTGGGCAGGCAGTAGCGGGCGAAGGTGACCGCCACCTCGTTGGCCTGGGGGTTGCCCGCGATGGACGGCGAGAGCATGCGGACGAGGGTGGGGGCCGCGAACACCGATACCGCGACGAGGATCGCGAGGACGACCATGACCAGGGTCAGCAGGCGGTTGGCGTAGGCGTCGCCGCCGTCCTCGTCCTCCTTCATGGAGCGGACGAGCTGCGGGACGAAGACGGAGTTGAGACCGCCGCCCACGGTGAGGAAGTAGATCATCGCGGGCAGCTGGTAGGCGACGGCGTAGGTGTCGCCGAGGGTGGCGGCGCCGATGGCGGCGACGATCACCAGCTGGCGGACGAATCCGGTGAGCCGGGAGACCAGCGTTCCGGCCGCCATCACCGCGCTGGACTTGAGCAGGTTTCCCGCGCGGCCGCCCGAGCGCTTCTTCTCCGGCTCGGCCGTCTCAGGCTCGGCCACCGCCGCGGCCGCCCCCGCGGGGGCGGCCGGCTGGGCGGGAACGGGGCCGGGTGGTCCGGACAGCGGCGCCTGCCCCTGCGGGGACCCCGCGGGCGGATACCCGGCCGGGGGCTGCTGCTGGGGGCGCTGGGGCTCGTAGGGCTGCTGGTCGCGGAAGAGGTGCGCGAAGGCGTCCGGCTGCTGCTGTTCCCCGGCGGCGTAGCCGGCCTGCGGGCCGGTGCCCAGATACTGCGTGGCCTCGATGTCGCCGCCGTACTGCTGGTGGGCGGGGCCCTCGGGGGCGGCGGCCTCGGCCGACCACAGCCGCGGATCGTGCCCCTGCGGGGGCGCGGGCGGCTGCTGGTAGGGCTGCTGGTAGCCGCCGGACTGAGGCTGGTGGTACGCGCCCTGGCCCTGGCCCTGGTCGTACAGCGGATCCGTCAGCGGATCCGTCAGCGGGTCCGTCAGCGGGTCGTGGCCGTAGGAGTCCTGGCGCGCGGCGTAGGGGTCCTGCATCGTGTACGGGTAGGGCGTGAACGAACCGGTGACGTACGGATCCTGCATATAGGGGTCCTGTACGTACGGCAGCTGGCTGTACGAGATGTCGCGGGGGTCCCCCAGATACGGATCCTGCTGATGCGGCTCCGGTCCGTAAGGGTTCTGGTGGGCGTACGGGCCGCTCTGGGGCGGCGGTACCCGGCCGGCGGGGTCGTTGCCCGCGCCCTGGCCGCGATCACCGTCATACGGCGCGTTCATCGCTACCCCACCTCATAGTCCGCTGCGGCCGGTCGGCCACGCCATTGCTCAATGGTCCACTTTCTCACCTGAGCCGGAGGGGCCAGCGCTTTGCGATCCGGTGTCCGGCGCCGGGTCACTCGCCTGCCCGGGCACCAGGGTGCGCGGGCGCTCCCCCTCGCCGGGCTCGGTCGGCTCGTCCTCCGCCGCCTCTCCGTCCTGCTTCTCGCCGTTCCCCGCAGCGTCTTCATCACTCCTGGCGGCGGACCGCTTGCGCTGGAGGTAGATCCGGATCCCGGCGAGAACGAGCAGCAGCACCCCGCCGGCGATCACCAGAATGACCGTGGACGTGATTTCGGTGACATTCACCTTGAACGACATCTCGGGGCCGTAGGCATCGCCGTCCACGGTGTACAGCTGGGCCGTCACCCAGGCGCGTCCGTTCGCGTTGGCCGTGGTGCCGAACTTCACCGACTGGCTGTGTCCACCCTGGATCGTGACCACCTGGGGGTCGCTGACCTCCAGGCGGTTGCCCTGCTGGGACCGGAGGACCAGCCGCAGCTCGACGGGTTGCAGCAGGTTGTTCTGGACGGTCACCGGAATCGTGGCGCTGCGCCCTGACAGGGTCATGTCCGTCTTGTTGATGAGGCGCACCTTCTCCGTGAGGTCCTGGAGATAGGCCTGGACGGAGTCGCGGAAGCCGGTCGAGCCCCGCGGGTCCTGGCGCCACGAGGTGGAGATCTCCCGCATGATCGCGGCGCCGAACGGGGTGGCCACGCGGTCCTTGGCGGTGAGGATCCCCTCGAACTTGTCGAGGGCGGCCTGGGTCAGCCGGATCTTCTCGAAGCCGTCGGTGGGCAGCTCCTGGCGGCGCAGCGCGGCCGGGTACGAGCGGGCGGCGGGTACCCGGTGGGTGGCGAGCGGGTCGGGCTGGGCCTTGGCGGCCTGCCCCAGGCTGAGCGGCTGTGTCCAGCTTCCGGACAGGCCGTTCAGGGCCGCCGCCATGGCCTGCGCCTGGCTGGTCGTGGGCATCCGCTGCGGCGCCACGACGACGCTGCGCTGCTTGTCCGGCGCCTGCAGGGTGATCATCTGGGTCTGGGCGAGGAACTTCTGGACGGCCAGCGTGGCGTTCTCCGCCCGCGTCATGTCGCCCATGAAGGCGGTGGACAGCCGTGCGTCCGCGACCACCGCCGTGTTGCCTCCGCCGATCTGGCGGGCCGCGGTGGGGGTGTACGGCAGGCTGCCCGTCTCGCGCAGGCTGTCGCTGCGGGCGATGATGTTGTGCGCGCCGGCGGAGGTGGCGACGTCCACGATCGAGGAGTCGATGGCGCCGTTCACCGGCCAGGCGAAGTCCGTACGGGGCTTCACATGGAGAACGGTGTCCACGGTCGTCGAGGCGAGCCCGGTGGCGGTCTGGAGGTGGCTGAGGGCGCCGGTGTTCTTGCCGCGGTGCGCGAGCGAGGCGAGGTCGGGATCGGCGAAGGGCAGGGCCACCACCTGGTGTCCCTCGACGGCCTGCTGCAGGTCGTTGAGCCACTGCTTGGCCACGGCCTGGCCCCGGCCGTCCGTCGTCTCGTTCTCCGTCTGGCTCTGGACCTCGTACGGCTTGGTCATCGCGTCGACCGTGGCGAGCAGGTCCGGGTCGATCACCCAGGTGACCGGCAGGTTCTTACCGAGCGCCACGAGCTGGTGCAGCCGTCCGCCGGGGGCGAGCTCCGCCGTGAGGTCGTCGTTCTGGAAGATCGGCGTCTGCTGCTCATTGGCGCCCGTACCCGTCCGGGCGGCCAGGTGGGTGGAGGAGATGAGCGGCCACAGGAAGGTGAGCTTGCTCTTCTTGGTGGCGGCGGTCGGCTGCCAGGGCAGGAAGGTCCGCTCGATGCCCATCACCTGCAGCCAGGGCTGGCTCCGCGTCTGGCCGCTGAGGGTGACACCGAGCTGATAGACGCCGCTCTCGCCGAGGGGGAGCTCCTTGACCGGTATGGAGAGGGTGAAGTCACGGCTGATGCCGGCGCGGAGATTGCCGATCTTCTGCTTGTACTTGTCGGAGACCTCGGTGCCGTCGAGGCCGATCTCATAGCCCTTCCGCTTGGCGGCCGTATCGATGTCGTTGCGGCCGTTCATGGTCGGGCCGACCGTGAGGCCGACGGAGGAGGTGTTGATCGTCGAGCTGCCGTGGTTGGTGACGGTGCCGCTGACGGTGAGCGTGTCGTTCTTGGACGGTGTGGTGGGAGTGAGCGAGTCGATGGCGACATCGACGGTGCGCGAACCGGTGGCCTTGGCCTGAGCCGGGGCGGTCTGCTGGGTGGGCGCGGTCCGGGCCGGGGCGGTCTGGGCGTGGGCACCGGGAGCCGCCGGGATCTGCAGCACACCCGCGAGCACGGGCGCAGCGGTGAGCACCGCTGCCGTGCGCCGCAGCCAACGACGGGCGCGAGCGGAAGTTGTCCCCTGGAGCTCTGCCGGCTCGGCCACGCGCTCGCCCGTCCCTCGTCGTCAGTGATCGTCAGTCGTTCCGCAAAATGCGTCCACGAAATGGTAACGATGCCCGCTGTGATGAAGTGCTGTGGAGGGCTCCACAAGATCGTCACCGGTTCGATGCGTCGGGTCGGCGAGGAGGCTCCGGGGCGTGCGGCCACGTACCCTGTTCTGTTGTGCCGAACGCCAACACTGACAGCCACTACCCGCAGTCGAACAACGAGCTCAGCCAGGTGCAGCGCCGCGCCGTGGGCGAGCTCCTGCGGGTGTCTCCCGTAGCCGACGACCTCGCCCGCCGCTTCGAGGCGGCCGGGTTCGGCCTTGCCCTGGTCGGCGGATCGGTACGGGATGCGCTTCTGGGCCGTCTTGGTAACGATCTGGATTTCACCACGGACGCACGTCCGGAGGACGTGCTGAAGATCGTCCGTCCGTGGGCCGACGCGGTCTGGGAGGTCGGCATCGCCTTCGGTACGGTCGGCTGCCGTAAGGAGGGCGGGAACGGAAGCGGGTCGAGTCAGAGCTTCCAGATCGAAATCACGACTTATCGGTCAGAAGCGTACGATCGCACGTCGAGGAAGCCCGAGGTCTCGTACGGCGACTCCATCGACGAAGACCTGGTCCGTCGGGACTTCACGGTCAACGCGATGGCCGTCGCGCTCCCGCGGAAGGAATTCATCGACCCGCACAACGGCCTGGAAGACCTCGCCGCGAAGGTGCTGCGCACACCCGGCACCCCTGAGGAGTCCTTCTCCGACGACCCGCTGCGGATGATGCGCGCCGCGCGCTTCGCGGCCCAGCTCGACTTCGATGTGGCGCCCGAGGTGATCGCCGCGATGAAGGCGATGGCCGGGCGGATCGAGATCGTCTCGGCGGAGCGGGTACGTGACGAGCTCAACAAGCTGATCCTGGCCGCCCGCCCCGTCAAGGGGCTGCGGCTTCTGGTCGACACCGGCCTCGCCGACCATGTCCTCCCGGAGCTTCCGGCGCTGCGCCTGGAGCGTGATGAGCACCACCGTCACAAGGATGTGTACGAGCACACGCTGACCGTGCTGGAGCAGGCCATCGCCCTGGAGAAGGACGGGCCCGATCTGGTGCTGCGGCTGGCGGCCCTGCTGCATGACATCGGGAAGCCCAAGACGCGCCGCTTCGAGAAGGACGGCCGGGTCTCCTTCCACCACCATGAGGTGGTGGGCGCCAAGATGACCAAGTCGCGGATGACCAAGCTCAAGTACTCCAACGAGCTGGTGAAGGACGTCTCCCATTTGGTCGAGCTGCACTTGCGCTTCCACGGCTATGGCACCGGCGAATGGACGGACTCGGCGGTACGGCGCTATGTACGGGACGCGGGACCGCTCCTGGAGCGGCTGCACAAGCTGACCCGCTCGGACTGCACCACCCGTAATAAGAGGAAGGCCGGCGCTCTGTCGCGCGCATACGACGGGCTGGAGGAGCGCATCGCCCGGTTGCAGCAGCAGGAGCATCTGGATGCCATCCGGCCGGACCTGGACGGCAACGAGATCATGAAGATTCTCGGGATCGGGCCGGGCCCGCAGGTCGGCAAGGCGTACAAGCATCTGCTGGAGCTGCGCCTGGAGCACGGCCCCATGGAGCGGGACGCCGCAGTCACGGCGCTCCAGGACTGGTGGGCGGCTCAGCCCCAGGGCTGAAGCGTCTACAGAGCTGACGCATCAGGTTTCACGTGAAACATCGGTCCGCTTCGCCTCGCGCACGCCATGTTTCACGTGAAACATGGCGACGAGGGCGGTCGCTGCGTAGAGCATGGCCACCAGGATCATCAGGGTGACCGAGCGTCCGTCGGGGGGCAGTGTCAGTGCGGCGACCGCGGCTCCCCCGACGAAGGCCGCATTGAAGAGCACGTCGTACAGCGAGAAGATCCGGCCGCGGAAGTCGTCGGCGATCGAGGACTGCACCACGGTGTCGGTGGCGATTTTGGCGCCCTGGGTGACGAGGCCGAGAACGAAGGCGGCGGCGAGCATCGGAGCCGGTTCGAAGAACAGCCCCAGCCCCGGTACCAAAACGGTCGCCGCCGCCGCGCACGCCACCATCCAGCGCAGTCGGCCGTCCGAGTCGGAGGCAGGGCTCAGTCGGGCCACCGCCCCGGGCGTGACCACCGCCGCCGCGAAGAAGCCCGCGCCCGAGATGGCCACGGCGAATCCGAGGAGCGCCAAGCCCTCCGACTCGGTCTTGGCCCATGCGTATCGGCAGAGCATCAACACCATCACCGTCAGTGCGCCGTAGCAGAGGCGCATCGCTGTCATCCCCGCCAGAGCCACCGTGGGATCTCGGCGCTCCAGGAGATGGCGCACACCGGCGACCAGGCCGCGTACGGTGCTCAACAGGGCCGCACGCAGACGCGGCTGGAGCGCCGACGGGTCGGGCCCCAGCAGTCCGGGCGCCATCCTCAGCGCGGCGATCGCGGCGCTGAGATAGAGCGCCGCACCCATCAGGACCACAACGGCGTCCGACGACGCGCCGTCCGGGACCGCGATGCGCAGGACGAGGGCGAGGGCGCCGCCAAGGGTGGCCGCGAGCGTTCCCGCGGTCGGGGACAGGGAGTTGGCCATGACCAAGCGCTCCTGGCTGTCGACGACACGCGGCAGCGAGGCGGAGAGCCCGGCCAGCACGAAGCGGTTGACGCCCGTGACCGACAAGGCGGAGACGTAGAAGAGCCAGTCGGGAACCTGCGCGAGGATCAGAACGGCCGTCCCGGCGGCCAGTGCGGAACGCAGGGCGTTGCCGTGGAGAAGGACCTGGCGGCGGCGCCACCGGTCCAGCAGGACCCCGGCGAAGGGGCCCAGCAGGGAATAGGGGAGCAGAAGGACCGCCATGGCGGAGGCGATCGCCGCGGCTGAGGTCTCCTTCTCGGGGGAGAAGACCACATGGGCGGCCAGCGCGACCTGGTAGACGCCGTCGGCCGTCTGGGACAGCAGGCGCACGGCCAGAAGGTGCCGGAAGTCGCGCAGCTGTAGCAGTACGCGGAGGTCACGCACAACGGGCATGGCGCCAGCCTCACACACCACACGGGCCTCCGGGTGGATTACCCGGAGGCCCGTGATCAAGCCGTGCTAACGCGCAGCGCTCTGTCTCGCTAGCGCGCAGCACTCTGTCTCGCTAGCGCTCGACTTCACCCTTGATGAACTTCTCGACGCTTTCCCGCGCCTGGTCGTCGAAGTACTGCACCGGCGGCGACTTCATGAAGTACGAGGAGGCCGAGAGGATCGGGCCCCCGATGCCGCGGTCCTTGGCGATCTTCGCGGCGCGCAGCGCGTCGATGATGACGCCCGCGGAGTTCGGGGAGTCCCACACCTCGAGCTTGTACTCCAGGTTCAGCGGGACATCGCCGAACGCGCGGCCCTCGAGCCGGACGTAGGCCCACTTGCGGTCGTCCAGCCAGGCCACGAAGTCGGACGGGCCGATGTGCACGTTGTCGGCGCCCAGCTCGCGGTCCGTGATCTGGGAGGTGACGGCCTGCGTCTTGGAGATCTTCTTGGACTCCAGGCGCTCACGCTCCAGCATGTTCTTGAAGTCCATGTTGCCGCCGACGTTCAGCTGCATGGTGCGCTCCAGGACCACACCGCGGTCCTCGAACAGCTTGGTCAGCACCCGGTGCGTGATCGTGGCACCGACCTGCGACTTGATGTCGTCGCCGACGATCGGCACGCCCGCCTCGGTGAACTTGTCCGCCCACTCCTTGGTGCCGGCGATGAAGACCGGAAGCGCGTTGACGAAGGCGACCTTGGCGTCGATGGCGCACTGGGCGTAGAACTTCGCGGCGTCCTCAGAACCCACCGGGAGGTAGCAGACCAGAACGTCGATCTGCTTGTCCTTGAGGATCTGGACGACGTCGACCGGAGTCTCCTCGGACTCGTCGATCGTCTGGCGGTAGTACTTGCCCAGACCGTCGAGGGTGTGGCCGCGCTGGACGGTGACACCGGTCGAGGGCACGTCGCAGATCTTGATGGTGTTGTTCTCGCTGGCGCCGATCGCGTCGGCGAGGTCGAGGCCGACCTTCTTCGCGTCCACGTCGAACGCGGCTACGAACTCCACGTCACGCACGTGGTAGTCGCCGAACTGGACGTGCATCAGACCCGGCACGCGGGTATCCGGGTCGGCGTCCTTGTAGAACTCGACGCCCTGCACCAGCGAGGCGGCGCAGTTGCCCACGCCGACGATGGCTACACGAACCGAACCCATTCCGGTTGCTCCCTGTTTGTACTCGACGAAGCCCTGCGGGATGCGGGGCCTCATTTGGCGGTGTCATCGGACGGATCCGGCCGGGAACCACCCCGGTGCCGGGGCAGGCCGCCCGTATCTCCTGACTGGTCCTGCTCTCCTGGCGGGGCCAGCTCGGGTGACCGGTCCAGCTCCTGCTCCTGAGACCGGTCCTGGCCCGCGGGGCCGTCGCGCTGATCGCGCCCGGCCCGCTCGCTCTCAATCAGCTCGTTCAGCCAGCGGACTTCACGCTCCACCGACTCCATGCCATGCCGCTGCAGCTCGAGGGTGTAGTCGTCGAGCCGCTCACGGGTACGCGCCAATGAAGCGCGCATCTTCTCCAGGCGCTCCTCGAGGCGGCTGCGCCGCCCCTCCAGGACCCGCATCCGCACATCCCGCGACGTCTGACCGAAGAAGGCGAAGCGGACGCCGAAGTGCTCGTCCTCCCACGCGTCCGGGCCGGTGTGGGCGAGCAGCTCCTCGAAGCGCTCTTTCCCCTCCGCCGTCAACCGGTAGACGATTTTCGCGCGGCGGCCGGCGAGCGTCGCCGCGAGAGCTTCCTCGGGCGCGCTGCCGGGCTCCTCGATCAACCAGCCATTGGCGACCAGCGTCTTGAGGCATGGATAGAGGCTGCCGTAACTGAACGCACGGAACACCCCAAGCGAGGTGTTGAGGCGTTTCCGCAGCTCATAACCGTGCATCGGGGACTCGCGGAGCAGGCCGAGGACGGCGAACTCAAGGATGCCCGAGCGTCTGCCCATTCCCGCCTCTCCTGTCTCCCAGTCCTTTATGCCGAGCTGATGTATCGGCTCGATACATCCAGACGATAGAACCGTGATCCTGGTGGGAACAAGAGGAGCCATGGTGAACGGCGTCACATCACCAATTCGTGGGACGCGAACTGACTGTTATGGAGTGAAGATCACGCCTTCGCTGGTTTTGACCGTGCGTACTCTGTTCGCCATGCACAGCACTGGGAACCAAGCGACGCCCGCAGGCGTCCTCGTCCTGGATGCAGTGTGCCCGGTTGCCGGTGGCGGCCGGAGCGCACATCGGGGGGACCGGAAGCCACCTGCCGCTTTCAGGCGATAGCGCCTGCCCGAGGAGTAGTCGTTCCATGAGCGAGCACCGTCGCAAGCCGCCGCAGCCACAGAGCGGTGGACGAGCAGCGGCCCGGCGCGCCGCGCAGCAGCCTTCAGGCCGCCGCGCGGCCCAACCGCATAGCGCCACCGGGTCGGAATCCGCCTCACACGGGGAGGAGCGTCCGTACGGCGGCCGGGCCGAAGCCCGGCGCGCCGCACAGCGCGGCACCGGCCGCAGACGAGGAGCCGATCCCGATGCCGGGGGCGCGGGCCGCGGTGGCCACGGCGGCGGCCGGCGTACCGGCGGCGGTCGCGGCCGTGGAGCGGGGGGTGATGGGCGCCCCGCGAAGAAGCGCTTCATCGACTACCCGCGCGCGGGCAAGGACGGTTTCCGGCGCTGGGTCCCGTCCTGGAAGCTGGTGACCGGGACCTTCCTCTTCTTCTTCGTGATGCTCATCGGCGCCGTGGGCATCGGGCTGTGGCTGGTGGAGGTTCCCACGGCACAGGCCGCGTCCAAGGTCGAGAAGAACGTCTACTACTGGTCCGACGACACACAGATGGTGGTCTCGGGCGGTAGCGGTGACCTCAACCGCCAGATCGTGCCGCTGAACGACATAGACAAGGACCTGCAGAACGCGGTGATCTCCGCGGAGAACGCCAGTTTCTACGACGACCCCGGCGTCGACCCGATGGGTATCGCCCGCGCGGTCGTGAACATGGCCAAGGGCGGGGCCACACAGAGTGGTTCCACCATCACCCAGCAGTTCGTGAAGAACACCTACCTCGACCAGTCGCAGACGCTCACGCGCAAGGTCAAGGAGCTGTTCATCTCCGTCAAGGTCGGCTCGACCATGGACAAGGGCGACATTCTCGCCGGCTATCTGAACACCGCGTACTACGGGCGCGGCGCCTACGGCTGCCAGGCGGCGGCCCGCGCGTACTACAACACGGACTGCAAGAGTCTGACGCCGAGCCAGAGCGCCTTCCTCGCCGCGACCCTCAACGGCCCCGACCTCTACGACCCGGCAGGCGGCTACGGCCCCGCCGCGGGCAAGGAGGCGAACCTCAAGCGGGCCAAGACGCGCTGGGCGTGGATCCTCAAGCGCGAGGTCGAGGTCGGGAAGATGAAGGAGGCCGACCGGCAGAAGGCGGTCGCCGCGAAGTTCCCGATGCCGCGGGATCTGCAGATCGCGACGAACAAGGAAGGCCAGATCGGCTATCTCACCCAGCTCGCCGACAACTACATCGTCGCGAACACCAAGATCACCAAGGGCATGCTGGACAAGGGTGGCTACCAGATCCACACCACCTTCGACCGCAAGAGGATGAAGCTGCTCGAGACGGCCGTGAAGAAGGTGACCAAGGAGAACATCAACACGAAGCTGCGGCCGAAGTACGACACGCACGTGCAGTTCGGCGGGGCCTCGGTGGAACCCAAGACGGGCAAGATCGTCGCCATATACGGCGGCAAGAACGCCCTGGAGCACTACACCAACAACGCCGACTACACCGGTGTCCAGGTGGGCTCCACCTTCAAGCCCTTCGTGCTGGCCGCCGCCATGAAGGACGGCGTCCGGGACAAGGACGGTGATCGCGATCAGCCCGACGCGATGCGTACTCCCGTCTCCCCCACGAGCGTCTACGACGGCGACAACAAGCTGACGCTGCGGGACTACAACGGGACTGTCTGGCACGACAAGGACGGCAAGGAGTGGCACCAGCGGAACGACGGTGACGAGGACCGCGGCGAAATCAACCTGCGCACCGCGATGCAGTTTTCCGTGAACACCCCATACATCCAGCTCGGCATGGACGTCGGCACCGACAAGGTGCGGGACGCGGCGATCGCCGCGGGCCTCAGCAAGGACCAGATGGCCTCGATCACCCCGACGTTCTCCCTGGGCACCTCGGCCCCCAGCGCCATCCGGCTCGCCGGTGCGTATGCGACCTTCGCGGCCAGCGGCAAGCAGGCCGATCCGTACTCGATCGAGACGATCGAGCACAAGGGTCAGGAGGTCTACAACCACGAGGAAGAGTCGAAGCTCACGACGGCGTTCGACGCGGACGTGGCCGACAACGTCACCAGCGTCCTGGAGAACGTCGTCGAGCACGGCACCGGTACCTCGGCGCAGATCGGCCGTCCCGCCGCGGGCAAGACCGGTACTACTGACGAGAACAAGTCGGCCTGGTTCTCCGGCTACACCCCGCAGCTGTCCACCGCGATCGGCATGTGGCGGGTGGACGACAAGGCCAAGAAGCAGAAATTCCTCTCCATGCGCGGCGTGGGCACCGGCCGACCGGAGGCGTCGATCCACGGAGCCTCGTTCCCGGCCGAGATCTGGGCCGACTACATGCGCGAGGCGATGAAGGGCAAGAAGGTCGAGAACTTCCCGAAGCCCGGCCCGATCGGGAAGAAGATCTTCGGCGACGGCGCGAGCCCGACCCCGCCGCCCTCCACAACCACCTCGGAGCCACCGACCGAGAAGCCTTCCGAGTCCCCGTCCGAGACGCCGTCCTCGGAGACGCCGACCAACAGCCCGTCCCCGACGCAGACCTGTGACCCGCTGGACTTCGGCTGTAACGACAACGGCGGAGCCAACGGCAACGGAGGCAACAACGGCAACGGAGGCAACGGAGGGAACGGAGGCCCGGGCGGCGGCACCAGTACTCCGACCACGGAGCCGCCGAGCAGCGACAACGGCGGCTGGTTCGGCGGAGGAGGCGGCTGAGCCCTCAGCGAGCGGCCCTCGCCCCCCCACCACCCGCCGCCCCGCCACTTCGGTAATTCACACGTCTGTACTGCAGT